>JACDCN010000193.1 GCA_013817555.1 Actinomycetota bacterium | reverse complement strand
GGGATGGACAAGGTGGTCGTGGACGACTGGGCGCAGTGCCGGCGCGACGACGAGTTCGGAGCCCTGCGGCCGCACGTTCGCGCCGGCCTCTTGACCGAGGAGTCGCTGCATGCCGAGCTGGGGCAAATCCTCATCGGCGCCAAACCAGGGCGTGAACGGGACGACGAGCGGATTCTCTTCTGGCACCGAGGCCTGGGAACGACCGATGTCGCGCTCGCCCACATGCTCTGGCGGCGAGCCGTCGAGCAGGGTGTCGGCACGCGGGTGCGTTACCGCTGATGATCGAGCTCGACCGCTACGACGGGCTCGATCTCTCGAGCTATCGGCGGATCGTGCTCGACGGCGAGCAGATCGCTATCGACGAGGGTCTGCTCGAGCACGTCGGGCGCCGCCGTGACGATCTCCTTCGACACCTGGAGACGGGAGTCTCGGCGTACGGCGTCACGACCGGTCTCGGCTACCTCGCAAGCGAGCCGGTCGGCCAAGCAGATCAGCCGGCCCTCCAGCGCTCTCTGCTGACGGCGAGGGCATCCGGCCTCGGCTCGCCTCTCCCGTCCGAAGTCGTCCGCGGGGCGATGCTGCTCAGGCTCGCCGGCTTCCTAAGCGGGTTTCCCGGTGCGTCCTCTGCCCTCTGCCGATTCCTCGCAGATCGCTTGAACGACGGCTGGAGCCCCCTGGTTCCGTCCGGCCCGTATGGAGCATCCGGCGAGATCGGCCCGCTGGCGCACCTCTTCCAGACGTTCATCGGGGAAGGGTTCGTCGAGCTCGACGGCGAGCGCCTACCTGCGCAGGACGCTCTCGCTCGTTCCGGCGTCGAAGCGTACGACCCAGGCGTCAAGGAGGGTGTCGCGCTCTTGAACGGCTCGCCGTTCGCGACGGCGCTAGGTGTTCATCTCGGCGATCTCGCTGAGCGGCTACTCGATCAGGCGACCGTCGCAGCGGCACTCGCGGTCGCGGTCGTCCGTGGGGCAGCGCGACCGTTCGCGCCACGCGTCCTCGCGCTCGGAGGGGATGACGCCGAGCAGCGGATCGGCACGCGTCTGCTCGAGCTCTTGGGCAGTGCGGCGCTACGGGACGATCGACCCCAGCCGCCGGTGTCCTTCCGCGTCGCGCCTCAGGTGCACGGAGTGTTGGCGCGGGCGCTCGACGAGCTGGGCGCGACGGTCGAACGGCGGCTCGTATCGATTACGGACAGCCCTGTCTTCCTGGATGCCGAGCGCGACGACCCAGAGGGTCTCTACCCGACCGGAGGATTCCACGCCATCGACGTCACCCTGCGTCTGGAGGGCGTCGCCTTGGCGGTCGCGCAGGTGACAAACCTCGTCGAGAAGCGCCTTCACCGCTTGCTCGACGCGCGCTTCTCGGGCCTGCCAGAGCAGCTCGCCCGCCGCCCCGGCGCTCAGGCCGGAGCCGTGTCGCTGCACAAGGCCGTTGTCGGCCTCGCCGCAGAGAGCCGACTGCTTGCCGCGCCCGCCTCGGTGCACGCCCTCGACACGTCCACGGGCCAGGAGGACGTCCAGGCGTTCACGTTCCTCGCGGCGGACCGGCTCGAGGCGATGCTCGGCAACCTGGAGGCGGCGCTCGCCTGCGAGCTCGTCGCGCTTCGGCAAGCGGCGCACCTGCGCGACGAAGAGCTGGCGGCGCCGCTGCTTGCGGCCGCGGTCGAGCGGCTGGCCGAGATCGTCGGTCCGATCGACGAGGACCGGACCCTTTCACCCGATGTCGAGCGCGTCCGCGCGCTGCTTCACTCTGGCGAGCTCTGACGCGCCAGCGTGAAGAACGTGCGCAGCACCTGCTCGCCGGCTGGATGCTCGGGTCGGAACTCCTCTGGATGGAACTGCGTTCCCCACCAGCGTCGCTCGGGGTTCGCGATCGCCTGGATCGCGCACACGGGGCTGGAGGCGAGGACGCGGAATCCGGCGGGCAGCGTGACGATCTCGTGATCGTGATCGTGGAAGACGACAACCTCGGCCGGGAGTCCGCGCAGGAGGTCTGAGCCGTCGCGGATCTGGATCGGGAGAAAGCCGTGCTCGGAGCGTCCGTACGGCCCGATTGCGCCGCCTGCATAGGTGACCAGCAGCTGCATTCCGGCACAGATGCCGAGCGCGGGCCGGTCGGCGGCGATCACGGCCTCGCCGAGCCGCTCGAGCTCGGCGGGATCGCGCTGCGACCACGCAGTGGTCGAGCCGCTGAGGACGATGGCGCTCGCTTTGGCGAGGCGGCTCGCGTCGACCTCCTCGTAGTGGGACACAGCGATTGGCTGACTCGAGGCTTCGGCGAGCCGAGTCTGCAGGCGCTCAAAGTTCTGCGCCCGAGCCCCGGTCAGGTCGGCGCGCCGTTCGGTGAAGACGAGCTCGACGGTCACTAGCTAGATGCTTGATCGGGATTTGACGCGCAGTCGGGGGCGGTCATGACCAAGCCGGGCGACGCGCTCACCCATCGTGCAGGCCGGTAAGCTGGACGATGGGTGAGGGTGGCGATCCCGTGCCGTGTCGTGGCCGTCATCCGGCCCGCCGTAAATCCGATCAAGCATCTAAGGCGAGGATAGAGCTCGCGGTCTGACGTCGAGCGCGCTGCCTGACGCGACCGTTGCTCGCATACTTCGCCCGTGAGCGACCAAGCCGAGCTCATTCTCGGTCTCACGTGGGCAGACGTGCCGCGCGCGGCGCGTTCGAAGATCGCGTTGCTCTTACGCGACTTCGTCGCCGTCTCGATCGCAGGCCGCCTTGCGCCGACGGCCCGCATTGCCGCCGATTACGCGACGGCGGTGCACCCAGGCGATGCGGCGACCGCGCTCCTCGATGGAAGGAAGCTCGCCGCGCCGGGAGCCGCATGGGCGAACGGTGTCCTCGCGAACGGGCTCGACTTCGACGACGGCCACCGGCTGGTCAAAGGACACCCGGGCGCGAACGTGATACCCGCTGCGCTGGCCATCGCCGAAGCCACCGGCGCGTCCAGTGAAGAGCTGTTGGGGGCGGTCGCGGTCGGATACGAGGTCGCGCTTCGCGCGGGAATGCATCTCCACGCCCGCAGCCGCGACTACCACGCATCGGGCGCGTGGGGTGGGCTCGGAGCCGCCGCCGCAGCGGCACGACTGCTCGGCTGCGACTGGACTCAGACCAGGCACGCGCTCGGGCTCGCGGAGTACCACGCTCCGATCTCTGCGATCACGAGGTCCGTGTCCGACCCGGCGATGACGAAGGACGCCTGCGGCTGGGGCGCGTTCGTCGGCGTCTCGTCTGCCCTGCTCGCGGCGAGCGGCTTCACGGGATTGTCGTGCGAGTATCTGGAGGACGAGGCCTCCGCGGCCGGTCCTGCGGAGCGGTGGCACGTCCTCGATGTCTACGTCAAGCAGTTCCCGTGCTGTCGCTGGTCACACCCGGCAATTGCCGCGGCGCTCGCCCTTCGCGCGGGTGCAGAGCTCGACGCGGAGAGCATCAGTCGGGTCCGCGTGCAGACCTTCACCGCCGCCGGGATGCTCGCGCGAGATTTTCCGACGACGACCGAGGAAGCTCAGTACAGCCTCCTGTGGCCCATTGCCGCGGCTCTGGCCCATGGACGGCTCGACGTGGACCTCGTTCTCGACCCCACGGCCGGCGGACACGCGGTCCGGCGGTTGTTCGACCTCGTGGTCATGGAGGTCGACCCGCAGTTCGAGGCGGAGTTTCCCGCGCGGCGGCGTGCGACGGTGACCGTCGAGACCACCGACGGAGCCGTCTACGCATCGCCTCCGACGGAGGCGCCTGGCGAGCCCGACGACCCTAACCAGATGAAGATCGTGGAGGCCAAGCTCCGGGCGTCGGGGATCGACTTGCCCCCATCCGTTTGCGAGACAGTCTCGCTCGTCGGCCTCGGGTTCGAAGAGCTGCTCGCGGTCCTGGCTTCGGCGGAAGCCGATGCGCCGGCGAGGGTGGACACGGTTACGGAGAGATAGGTGTGAAAAGAACGTTGCGGCCGCGGAGCGGACGCCTTCAGGGATGTTCGCGCGACCGGAATCCGCGCGAGCGGATTCCGGTCTGCGCCAACGAAGCCCCTAAGAGGTGAGCTGCACCGACTTCAGGAAGTCACGTGCAACCTCTTCCGGGAACTTTCCTCTCACGTCCACGTCTGCGTTCATCTTCTGCATGCGCGCGTTCGTGAGCTGGTCGGAGATGAGCTTGAACATCCTGGCGAGCTGCGGGTATTTCTCGAGCACACTCACGCGGACATTCAGCGACGGGTTGTAGACCGGGAAGAACTGCTTGTCGTCCTGGATCACGGCAAGGCCGAGACCCTCGATGCGGCTGTCCGTCGCGAAGACCTCGCCGAAGTTGCAGATTTCCCCCTTGTCGACGAGGGCGTAGATCAGCCCCAGATCGACGTTCGCGACCTTGTCTCTCGGGAACTTGAAGCCGTACTCCTTCTCGACTCCGGGAAGGCCGTCGTCACGCGTCAGGAACTCGTTGTTCCCGCAGAGTGTCGCCTGGGCGGGATTGCTTCGGATCAGTCGGGCGAAGTCGGAGATCTTGGTGACCCCGAGCTGAGCCTGCGCCTCCTTTCGAACTGCGAACGCATACGTGTTGTCGAACGGTCCGGGTGACAGCCACGCGACCCCGTTCGCCCGATCGGCATCCCTGACGGCGACGTACTGCGCCTGGCTGCCCTTGACCGGCTGGGTGTTGTTCAGGTGAACGATCCAGC
>JACDCN010000192.1 GCA_013817555.1 Actinomycetota bacterium | reverse complement strand
CCCTTCGCGAGGAGCGGATCGACACCGTCGTCAACTTCGCTGCCGAGTCGCACAACAGCCTGGCGGTCGTCGATCCGACGAGGTTCTTCCGGACGAACGTCCTCGGCACGCAGACGCTTCTCGAGGCCTCTCGGGCGGCGGGCGTTACGAGGTTTCACCACGTCTCGACCTGCGAGGTGTACGGCGATCTCGCGCTCGACACCGACGAGGTGTTCACCGAGGAGTCCCCGTACCGACCGCGGACGCCCTACAACGCGTCCAAGGCCGGAGCCGACCACGCCGTTCGCGCCTACTTCGAGACCTTCGGCCTGCCCATCACGATCACGAACTGCTCGAACAACTACGGCCCGTACCAGTTTCCCGAGAAGGTGCTCCCGCTCTTCACGACGAACGCGCTCGACGACGAGCCCCTGCCCATGTACGCGTCGACGCAGAACAAGCGCGAGTGGCTGCACGTCCTCGACCACTGCTCGGCGATCGACCTTGTGCTTCGCAAGGGTGTCGAGGGGGAGACCTACAACGTGGGATCGGGGATCGAGGCGACGATCGAGGAGATCGCCGATCTCGTGCTGGAGCTCACCGAAAAGCCGCAGTCGCTGAAGACGATCGTGCCCGACCGGCCAGGCCACGATCGCCGCTATCTGCTCGACGCGACCAAGATCCGCGACGAGCTCGCGTGGGAGCCGTCGCACGGCTGGCGTGACGGCCTGGCGGAGACGGTGGCCTGGTATACGGCGAACCGCGGCTGGTGGGAGCCGCTGAAGAAGCGCGCACCGGTCTCGGAAGAAACCGCCTGGCGCTGAGCGGATTCCGGTCTGGCGCCAGCTACGAGCGTAGATCCCAAGGCTGCTCCAGCTGTCTGCTCACACCCCGGACATGCCGTTCCTCGGGCACCCCATGAAGGGGTCTTCCGCGCGACCGGAATTCGCGCTAGCGAATTTCGGTCTTGCGCCGATAAACACAGACGGTTTACGTTATGTCGCTAGCCTGGTCCACCGTTGTGCGCCTCCTGACCGTCTGCTCGGTTCTCGCCGCGCTGGCCGCGGGCGCGGCATGGGCGCATCCAGCGCAGTCCGAGGCCATGCCAGGAGAGGCGCTTTTCGTCGTTTCTGGCCGCGGCTGGGGCCATGGAGTCGGGATGAGCCAGTACGGCGCGTACGGCATGGCCAACGCAGGCCAAACGCACGAGGAGATCCTCGCGCACTACTACTCGGGAACCGAGCTCGGCCAGGCCGCGACGAAGCAGGTTCGCGTGCTCCTCGCCGAGGGCAAGCCTGCTGTGACGGTGTCGTCAGCGAAGCCGTTCACCGCGCTCGACGCACGCGGTGAGACGTTCAAGCTCGCTCCGGGCGCGATCGTCCTCAGACCTAAGCTCATGCTGCCCACGGTGGACGGGCCTCGACTTGTAAAGGTCGCGTCGCCACTCCTGATCCGGCCGGGGAAGGACACGCCACTTTCTTTCGACGGAGTTCAGTATCGGGGGAGCCTCGAGCTGGCCGCGCAGGGCCAATTTCTCCGCGTCGTGAATTTCGTCCGGCTCGACGCCTATCTGCCGGGCGTGGTTGCAAACGAGATGCCGCACACCTGGCCGAGCGAAGCGCTCGAGGCGCAAGCGGTCGCTGCGCGCTCCTATGCGCTCGCGAACCTCGTCAAGGGGAAGCCGTTCGATCTCTATGCCGACGTCCGCAGTCAGGTCTACCGCGGCGTCGCGGGTGAGAAGCCGCGGACGACCCAGGCGGTTCGAGCCACTGCCGGCCAGGTCGTCCTCTACGGCGGCAGGCTTGCCACGACGTACTACTTCTCGACGTCGGGCGGGAGGACAGCCAGCGCCGCGGATGTATTCGGGACGCCCGTGCCTTACCTCCTGTCACGCCCTGACCCCTGGGACAAGGCGTCACCGCACCACATGTGGGGGCCGTTCCTGTTCGGTGCTCGCACTATCCAGTCGAAGCTCGGCATCGACGACCGTGTCCTCGACGCTGTCGGCGTGCCGACACCGTCGGGACGTTTGCGCTCGATCACGGTCCAGACCGACGCGGGCGCCTCGACCCTGCCGGCTGCGCTCCTGCGAACCAGCCTCGGTCTTCGCTCGACCTGGGTCACGATCGGCGTCCTCCGGCTCGATCAGCCGCACGAGACGGTTGTCTTCGGCTCCCCGCTGCGGCTGACGGGCCTCGCGCGAAGCCTGCCTGCGCCAATGCTCTCCTCGTCGCCCGACGGGTCGAGATGGACGGAAGTCGGTCCCTTCCAGCGAGCGACCAGTGGAAGCGCGTCGCTCGTCGTCAAGCCCGAACGGACGCTGCGATATCGGGTCGAGGTCGAGGGCGCGGCGTCGCCGGCCATCCTCGTCGAAGTCGCCCCGCGCGTCCAGCTCACGCGAGGCATAGGAACTCTGTCGTTGGCGGGCACCGTTCGCCCCCGCTTGTCCGGAGCCCCCGTTTTCATCGAGCGCCGTGAAGGCTCGACGTGGAGGCGTGTCGCCAAGAAGACGGTCGACGCGGCCGGCGCGTTTCGAGCGGACGTCGTTCGCGAGGGTGAGTACCGAGCCAGTATCCCCGCTACCGGCGGCTACGCCGAAGCTGTGACGGCCGCGCTGTCCGTCGCCGGGTGAGTCGAATGAGACGCGCCCTTCTCTTCGCTGCCGCTGTTCTCGTAGCGTCGTCGGCGATGCCCGCTGCTGCCGATGCCGCGCGGGTGGCAGTCGGCCTGAAGCGGGGAGCGAGCGCTGCGGCTGTCGCAGCGGCCGTCGAACGCCGGACCGGATCCCGCCCTGAGCTATTGCGGCCGATCCCTGCTCTCGTTGTCGATCTCCCGAAAGGGGTGTCACTCACCGGTATCCAAGGCATCCGCTACGTCGAGACCCTTCGCTCACGACGGCTCGCCTTCACGCCTTCCGACCCGCTCGTCTCGCGGCAGTGGTATCTGACGCACAGCCGCTTCTACGAGCCGTGGCTGACCCTTCCTGCGCTCGAGCGCGTTCCGGTCGCCGTGATCGACTCCGGTGTGGACGCCAGCCATCCTGAGCTCGCCGGGAAGATCCTCGACGCGCAGAGCTTCGTCGGCGGCTCGGCGAGTGTAGACGCGCTCGGGCACGGGACCTTCGTCGCGGGTCTTGTCGCCGCAGGCGTCGGCAACGGCATCGGCATCGCCGGCCTCGCACCTTCGGCCGAGCTCTTGGTCGCCAAGGTAGTGACGCCGTCACGCGCGATTCCGATCGAGGCGGAGGCGAAGGCGATCCGCTGGGCAGTCGAAAACGGTGCGCGGGTGATCAACATGAGTCTCGGCGGCATTCGCGATCCGCTCGACCCCAACCGCGACAGCTTCTCGCGCCTCGAGGCAGACGCCGTCGCCTATGCGGTCTCGAACGGCGCGGTCGTCGTGGCGGCCGTAGGCAACGGCGACCAGGCGCCCTCAAGCCCGTGGCCGTATGCGAGCTACCCGGCCGCGCTTCCCCATGTCCTCGGAGTCAGCGCGATCAGCGAGACCGGTGGCGTCCCCAAGTTCTCCAACCGCGACAAGGTCTACAACGACCTGGCTGCTCCGGGCGACAGGATTCTCTCCATCTTCCCGCGACCGCTGACATCCCGCTTCCCGGCGTGCTCCGAGCAGGGCTACTCGAGCTGCGGGCCCGAGGAGTATCGCGAAGCACAGGGCACCTCCTTCGCCGTTCCGCAGGTGTCCGCTGCCGCGGCGCTCCTCTTCGGCCTTCGACCTCTCCTCCGTCCGGAGCAGGTGACGGCAATCCTCGAGCAGACAGCAGTGGACGTGACCCCGACGACAGGATGCGCAGCGTGCCTCGTCGGTCGCGACGAGCACTCGGGCCGGGGCCGGCTGGACGTCGCGGCAGCCATTGCCGCCCTGACCGAGCCCCTGCCGCTCGGCGACCGGTACGAGGCGAACGACGACGCGGGTTCTCGTGCATACAACGTGTCGGGATCGAACCGCCGGATCAATGCCACGGTCGACTTCTGGGACGACCAGGACGATGTCTACGCGGTCAAGCTGAAGAAAGGCCAGCGCGTGTACGTCGGGCTGACGGGAGCCGACGCCACTTCCGATCTGAGCCTCGCCCTGTGGCTCCCGAACACGCGCACCATCGGGAACGTGCGCAGCCTGCGCTTTCGTGCTCGCATCTCCGCGCGTCCAGCAGCTCGCGAGTACTTCTCGCACCGCGCGTCGAAAGCGGGCTCGTACTACGTGCAGGTGCGCATGTCGAGCCCCGGCATCACGCGGTATCGCTTGGCGATCGTCAAGGGCTGAGCAGCTCGTCCTCGGGGACGTCGCGCAACACCCGCGCGGGGTTCCCGACGACGATCGTCCGAGGCGCGACGTCCTTCGTCACGACCGCGCCGGCCCCGACGAACGCCTCCTCTCCGATCTCCACCCCTGGGCAGAGGATCGCGCCGCCGCCGACCCGTGCGCCGCGCCGGATCGTGGGCCCCCTCATGAGCTCGTGGCGTTTCTCCGTTCGGCCCATGAAGTTGTCGTTGGTCGTGACGACGCAGGGGGCGATGAAGACGTGCTCCTCGAGAGTCGAGTACGCGGTGATGTACGCCTCGGCCTGAATCCGCGTCATGGCCCCGATCATGGTGTCGTTCTCGACCAGCGAGCCGCGCCCGATGATCACGTCGTCCCCGACCGTCACGCGTTCCCGCACGCACGACTGGTCGCCGAGGATGACC
>JACDCN010000191.1 GCA_013817555.1 Actinomycetota bacterium | reverse complement strand
GCGCAGGCTGACGACGAGCCTCTCGGTCCGGACGACTTCTAGCCGCCACCGCCAGACACACCTCCGCGGGTACACTTCCAGAGCGTGGTGGTGCTCAGAAATACCTGCAAATTGCGTAAAAATGATGACGTCCGGCTGTCGTCCTACTATCGACGGTCCGCTCGCATGACGCCCACCGACCCACCGAGCGGGGAGACCTAGATGTCAAAGATCGCTCGGGAGGAACAGATGGCAACGGCGAAGCAGGCAGACGCACCCCAGGTCGAGACGACCTCCGACGAGATCGTGAACACGGTCGTCGACACGGAGGCGAGCGTCGCCCCGCGCCGCTTCTTCACGATTCCCGGCCGCGATCCCTTCGACGAGATCGAGTGGGAGCTCCGCCACGCTCACATCCCGGGCAAAGACGGGCCGGCCTTCGAGCAGAGGGACGTCGAGTTCCCCAAGTTCTGGTCGCAGACGGCAACCAACATCGTCGCCCAGAAGTACTTCCGCGGCCGCATGTCCTCCCCCGAGCGCGAACGGTCGGTCAAGCAGATGGTCGGCCGCGTGGTCGACACGATCGGCGGCTGGGGGCGCGAGGGCGGCTACTTCGCGACCGATGAGGAGGCCGAGACGTTCGAGGCCGAGCTGAAGGCGATCCTGGTCAACCAGTACGCATCCTTCAACTCCCCGGTCTGGTTCAACGTGGGCTTCGAGGCGCGCCCGCAATGCTCAGCTTGCTTCATCCTCTCGATCGAGGACTCGATGGAGTCGATCCTCGACTGGATTCGCCGCGAGGGCGTCATCTTCCGCGGCGGCTCCGGCTCAGGCGTCAACCTCTCGCGCCTGCGCTCCTCCAAGGAGCAGCTCTCGAAGGGCGGCTACGCAAGCGGTCCCGTGTCCTTCATGCGCGGCGCCGACGCCTCCGCCGGCACGATCAAGTCGGGCGGCAAGACGCGTCGTGCGGCAAAGATGGTCGTCCTCGACGTCGACCACCCGGACGTCGAGGAGTTCATCTGGTGCAAGGCCAAGGAAGAGCGCAAGGCGCGCGTCCTCGAGGCGGCGGGCTACGACATGACGCTCGACTCGCCCGATTGGGCCTCGATCCAGTACCAAAACGCGAACAACTCCGTGCGCGTCACCGATGCCTTCATGGAGTCGGTCATCGAGAACAAGGAGTGGAACCTGACGGCGCGCACCGACGGCTCGGTCGTCGAGACGAAGAACGCGCGCGACGTTCTCCGACAGATGGCGGAGGCGGCGTGGGAGTGCGCCGATCCCGGAGTGCAGTACGACACGACGATCAACACCTGGCACACGCTCCCGAACACGGGCCGGATCAACGCTTCTAACCCCTGCTTTCCAGGTGACGCCCGCGTCCACACGACGCTGGGTCTCGTGCGGTTCGAGGAGCTGCACGAGCGCGCACTCGCAGGTGAGGAGTTCCGCGTCTACACGCATCGCGCGACCGCCAAGCAGCCGGGCAAAGGCGTCGTTGCAACTGTCCCTGTCGCCGTCATGCAGAACGGCGTCAAGCCGATTCTGCGGCTGCGGTTTGCGAACGGTCAGGAGTTGCGCTGCACGCCCAGTCACAGGATCTGGACGCTGAACCGCGGCTATGTCGAGGCCGCCCAGCTAACGGCCGAGGATGGCGTCTTCCTCAATGACAGCCCAACCGCAGCCACGGATGCTTCGTGGGCACTGCCGATCAAAGTCGAAGCGTTCGCGACATCTCGCTCGCGCGGCGGCACGGCGATCTCACGCGAGCTCCCGGAGCACTGGAGCGAAGGCCTTGCCGAACTCACCGGACACCTGATCGGCGACGGCTGCCTCACGGACGTCCAGACGCAATGGATCTACGGCGGCGACGACATCGACGACGGGCTGTGCGGTTCGCATGAAGGGATGCTCCGCGAGCTCATCGGCGGAATCTCCCGTCAAGAGATGTCGAACGACACGGTACAGCTCCGCGCTGGAAGCGACGCGGTTCGGCAACTCTTCCGCGGGATTGGCGTAACGTCCGCTCGGGCGCACGAGAAGCGCGTACCGCGAAGTGTGTTCACCGCTCCACCCGAGGTCCAAGCGGCATTCCTGCGAGGGCTCTTCGGCGCCGACGGCTGCGTCTCGCGCGTCGAGGGTGGTAAGGCAAATCGCTACGTCGGCCTCGGAAGCCGGAGCGAGGCCCTCCTGAAAGACGTTCAGCGGCTGCTTAGCGCCTTTAGTGTCCGCAGCCGCATCTACTCCACCTCCGGCAGTAACGCGAGCAAGTTCGCGTACACGCGAGTCGATGGAACAGACGTCGAATACTCCTCGCAGCAGGGTTTTGACCTGCGTATCACCGGTTCTGACCTCGATGCGTTCGCTACCGAGATCGGATTCTCGACCCCGCGCAAGCAGGCGGCGCTCGAACTCCTCCTCGGAGAGTGCGAGCGCTATCGAACCAAGCCAGGGACGACTCTGATCTCCCGCGACGAGGACGGCCAGGAGGTCGTCTACAACCTCACCGAGCCGCTCCACCACTCGTACATCGTCGATGGGTTGGTCGTTGCAAATTGCAGCGAATACATGAGCATCGACGACAGTGCGTGCAACCTCGCTTCGCTGAACCTCATGAAGTTCCGTCGCGAGGACGGCGAGCTCGACGTCGAGGCATTCGAACACGCCGTCGACGTCGTGTTTCTCGCGCAGGAGATCGCCGTCGGCTACTCCTCCTATCCGACCCCCGAGATCGAGCGGAACGCGAAGTCCTTCCGGCAACTCGGCCTCGGCTACGCGAACCTCGGAGCCCTGCTCATGGCGCGCGGCCTCCCCTACGACTCCGACGAGGGACGCGCGTACGCAGCCGCGATCACGGCGCTGATGACCGGCCGCGGGTATCGGAAGTCGGCCGAAGTCGCGAAGCGGATGGGATCGTTCGCCGGCTACCAGCCCAACGCGGCCGCCATGATCGGGGTGATCGCGAAGCACCGCGCCGCGGTCGGCAACATCGACCACTCAAGCTCGGTGCCAAACGACCTGCTAAACGCATCGCGTAAAGCATGGGATGAAGCGCTCGAAATTGGAGAAGTTAATGGCTATAGAAATGCACAAGCCAGTGTTTTAGCCCCCACTGGGACAATTTCATTTATGATGGATTGTGATACCACTGGCGTTGAGCCTGACTTTTCTCTGGTGAAATCGAAGAAGCTCGTCGGCGGCGGCGAGATCACGATCGTCAACAAGACCGTCCCGATGGCGCTCGAGAAGCTCGGCCACGCGCCGAACGAGGTCAGCGAGATCGTCGCCTACATCGATGACAGGAACACCGTCGTTGGCGCGCCCTACGTCAAGCCGGAGCACTTCCCGGTCTTCGACTGCGCGATCGGCGACCGCGCGATCCACTACATGGGCCACGTGAAGATGATGGGCGCGGTGCAGCCGTTCATCAGCGGCGCACTGAGCAAGACTGTGAACCTCCCCGAGGAGACCACGGTCGACGAGATCGGGCAGCTCTTCGTCGAGTCCTGGCAGCTCGGCGTGAAGGCGATCGCGATCTACCGCGACAACTGCAAGGTCGCGCAGCCGCTCTCCGGGAAGGCCAATGCGGGCGCAACGACGCTCGCTCCAGTCTCGGGCATCGCGAGCCCGCTGCCGAAGCGGCGCCGTATCCCCGACGACCGGGTCGAGGTCGGCCGCAAGTTCGCGGTCGGCGAGTACGAGGGCTACATCCACGTCGGCCTGTTCGAGGACGGGACGCCCGGCGACATCTTCGTGGACATCGCGAAGGAGGGCACGACCCTCGCCGGCCTCATGAACTCGTTCATGATCTCCGTCTCGCTCGGCCTCCAGTACGGCGTGCCGCTCGAGGTGTACGTCTCGAAGTTCAGCCACATGCGCTTCGAGCCGTCGGGGATGACGAACGACGCGGACATCCGGGTCGCGAAGTCGATCGTCGACTACATCTTCCGCTGGATGGGGAAGAAGTTCCTCTCCACCGACCAGCAGGAGGAAGCCGGCATCCTCACGCCCGAGGTGAAGGCGCGGCTAGCGGCTGCATATGGAGAAGCGGGCGACCATGCGGCGGCTGCCGTAGCTCTGGATGCCCCACCTCCGGGCCAGACGGCCCTCTTCAATCAGTGGGAGGACGCCGTCGAGTGCGCGAAGTGCGGCGGCAGGATGGTGCGGACGGGGAGCTGCTACACCTGCCGCGACTGCGGAACCAACACCGGCTGCTCGTAGCCGTGCCTCTCCTCAACGCCAACGACCTCAGCGGATGGGGTCCGCTAGCTGGCGAGCTCGAACAGACATACATGCAGAAGGTCTATGCGATTCTCCGCCACCGCAAGGACTCGGGAGAGGCCATCTACCCCGAGGACGACGTGTTCGCCGCGGTCCGGCTGACGAAGCTCAAGGATGTCCGCGTCGTCATCGTCGGCCAAGACCCCTATTCGACCTGCAAAGTGCCGTCCACCCGCGCCCCCGTTGTGTGACGCTCCAACGCACCGACCGCGAAGACGGTGCAAGGGCCGTCCCCGGCCCCGACGATCACGTGCTTCGTCCCGGGCGGGCAGTGCACGAAGTCCCACTGCCGCAACGGCCGCTCCTCGCCCTCGACGATGAGCAGCGCCTCGCCGGAGAGCACGAGGAAGTCTTCCTGATCGGTTTCCCAGTGGTACATCGCCATCGGCTCCCCCGGCGCGAGCACATCGAGGCCCATCCCGAGC
>JACDCN010000021.1 GCA_013817555.1 Actinomycetota bacterium | reverse complement strand
TCGCGTACGTGCTCTCGCAGGTCCGTGCTCATATCGCCGCTCCTTTCAGATCGAGGACGCTCGCCGCGCGCTCGAGGCCGTCGCGGTCGAGGCTGTAGAACGCCCAGACGCCCCGTTGCTCCCGCTGTAGGAGACCGGCCTGGACGAGCTTCTTCAGGTGATGGCTCACCGTTGGCTGAGAAAGCCCCAGCGTGGGGGTGAGCTCGCAGACGCACACCGACTCCGGGTTTCGCGCGAGAAGGTTGACGATGCGTACGCGCGCGGGATCGCCGAGCGCTTTGAAGAGCGCGGCGGTCGCCTCGGCGTCCTCGCTCGTCAGTCCGTCCTCGTCGAGAGGGCGGCAGCAATCAGCCGGTACGAGCACCGGGAACGGATCGACATTCATCGATGTATGACGTTATTCGATAAATCGACGTTTGTCAATGTCTATGCTGCTGCGCGATACTCGCCAAGCGTGGACGCACGGAACACGGCAGCCGAGCTCGAGAGCGTGATAGAGCGCTACAACGACGCCTGGAACGCGCACGACGTGCCGGCGATCGTCGCGCTGCACGCGCCGGGCATGGTGTTCGAGAATCACACGGCCGGCGAGCGGGTCGAGGGTGACGCCGTCGCGGGGCACCTCGCGGGGATCTTCGAGAACTGGCCGGATCTCACATTCCGGGGAAGGCGGATGTACGTGCGCGACGGGCTCGTCGTCAACGAATGGAGCGCGAGCGCGACCGACAAGGACGGCCGTCGTCTGGAGTGGGACGGCGTCGACATCTTCCCGTTCGAGGACGGCTTGATCACGCGGAAAGACGTGTACTCCTCGTCTCACCGTCCCCGCGTAGTCGACAGCTAGCCGTCGAAAGTGAGCTGGCGGTAGGGCGAGAGACTCGAGACTCCGACGCCCACGAGTCGCAGCGCGCCGGGTCGGTCCCCAAGGCCACGATCGAGGAGGCCGCACGCGACATCTCCGATGACTTTCGCCTCGTCCACTCCCGCTGGCAGCGTCGCCGAGCGCGTCCGGATGGAGAAGTCTCCATACCGGAGCTTGGCGGTTACCGTGCGGCCGGACAGACCCGAGTCACGAAGCCGCTCGGCGACGAGCTCGGCAAGACGTCGCACCTGGGCGTGGAGTTGAGCGCGCTCGGAGATGTCGCGCGGGAACGTGTCCTCGGCGGACACCGAAACGGTCTCCCCGGCGAGCTCGAGATCGCGTGGATCGATCCCGCGG
This sequence comes from Actinomycetota bacterium, assembly GCA_013817555.1. Classification (GTDB taxonomy): domain Bacteria; phylum Actinomycetota; class Thermoleophilia; order Gaiellales; family Gaiellaceae; genus GMQP-bins7. Next base: position 13,662 of record JACDCN010000021.1, on the reverse strand, counting down.
GCGCGATCCCGGAGCAGCGGGCCGATCGAGCCGGGGAGAAGGGCCTTGAGCTCGGCGTCGACAAGACCGGCGAGGCCGCCGATGGTCTCGATCCCCGCGCGTCGCAGCCGTTCCTCGGCGCGGGGCCCGACCCCGGGGAGCAGTCGCACGTTGAGCGGCGCCAGGAACCGCGCCTCGTGGCCGGGAGGTACCACGGTGATCCCGCCGGGCTTCCTCCGATCCGACGCGATCTTGCAGACCACCTTCGAGGTCGACACCCCGAGTGAGCAGGTGAGGCTGGTCGTCGCGCGCACCGAGGTCCGCACGGCCGAAGCCACGGTTCGCGCGCCCACGAAGTCCCGTGCGACCGAGGCGAGGTCGAGGTAGCCCTCGTCGATCCCGGTGCGCTCGATGCGCGGGACGATCTCCGCGATCGTCTGCCAGACCGCTCGGGAGTACTGCTTGTACAGGCTGTGCCGCGGCCGCACGAAGACGGCATGGGGGCAGCGGCGCAGGGCCTCGGCGGAGCTCATCGCGGAGTGGATTCCGAACGCCCGTGCTATGTAGTTCGCGGTTGCGACCACGCCCCGTCCGTGCGGATCGCCTCCGACGACGAGCGGCTGCTCGCGTAGTGCTGGATCCTCGAGCTCCTCGACCGCCGCGAAGAAGGCATCGAGGTCCAGATGAGCGAGAATCGGCACGCAGCCAAGGCTAGACCACTAGTGTTGGTGGGTGATCGACGCTCCTGCGCTGCCTCCGCCTGCGATCGAGCAGCCCGCGTCGCACCAAGTGTCGTACGGGGTCGTCACAGGCCGTGCGGCGCGCGGGACGCGGTTCGTCGTCGTCTCGGCGAATGGGCGGGTTCTTGCTTCCAGGCCGCTCCGCGGCCGCCGGTTCTCGCTCAAGGTCGTGCTTCCGCTCGGAGATCTCAGTCTGCGGGTGATGACGGTTGCGGGGAACGGTCGGCGCTCTTCTCGCACTGTTGGGGAGGTGTACGGCCTTCCCGCCGCGGCGCGCCCGCGCCTCGTTCGATCGAGGCAGGACCCCGCGCTCGCTCGCCGGTTGCGCGCTCTCGTGAGGCAATACAACGGCACGGCGGGCTTCTACGTTCAGAGCCTCACGGGTGGAGAGGGCGCCGCCTGGAACGCGAAGGCGCACTTTCCCGCTGCCTCCACCCTCAAGCTCGCCATCGCGGCGGCAGTGCTGGCGCGCCACTCCGGGATTCCGCGTCCCGGATCATATGTCGGCAGCCTGCTGCGCGAGATGATCACCGTGTCGGACGATGCAGCCGCGAACGCTCTCGAAGTTTGGCTTGCGGGATCGACGTTCGCGGGCTCGCAACAGGTCAACGCGCTCATGTGGTCGATCGGCCTCGTCGACTCGGTCATGTACGGCGGTTACGAAGTGCGCTCGCTCTCGGGCCCGATTCCGATCGGCGTGGACAAGCAGCCGGCGTTCGGCGTCGGTAAGCACACGACCGCCTGGGACATGGCCTCGTTGTGGCGGGCGCTCTGGCTCGCTTCGGGGGGCCGTGGGCCGCTGCGAGACGCGCAACCGGGGATCACGCCCGCAGAGGCTCGTCACCTTCTCTGGCTCACCGCACAGGTTCGGGACACGCCGAAGCTCGACCGGGTTGTCGGAGAACGCCGCGGAGTCCACGTGTTGCACAAGGCGGGCTGGATCTCCCAGGCGCGCCACGACACAGGGCTCGTCTTCTGGCGCGGCGGGGTCTTCGTCGCCGGGGTGATGACGTACCGCTCGTGGGGAATAGGGGCCTCGTCGGACGTCTTCGCAGGCCGTGTGGCGGCCCTGACTCTCGAACGCTTCCGCAGCTGAGACCCAAGCGGCCACTCGACCGTGGTCGCTACACTTCTTGAAGCAAGTTCACGAGACGTACGAAGGAGACACTGGTGAGCGAGAACCAGACCGAAGATCAGATTCGTTTGCTGCTCGTCCCCCTGGAAGACATCGTCGTCTTCCCGAACATGAACGTCACCCTCACCGTCGACGTCGGCGACGAGGATCGCGTCCTGCTCGTCCCCAAGCACGACGACGAGTACGCGAAGGTGGGGACGGTCGCCGAGGTGACCGACCGGATTCGGCTGCCCGGCGGCGGCCGCGCGGTCGCGCTCTCCGGCCTTCATCGCGGAGTCGCGGGCGCGGCCGGCTCCGACAGTCAGGGCCGCCTGCTCGTCGACGTCGAGGAGCGGCCGGACCAGGAGAGCGCGGACGGACGAATCCGCGAGCTCGAGCGGGAGTACCGGGCCGTGGTCGAGGAGATCCTCGAGCTGCGCGGTGACGATGGCCGCATCGCCGCATTCGTCCGCTCGATCTCCGAGCCGGGCGCGCTCGCCGACACGACCGGCTACTCCCCCGAGATCACCTTCGAGCAGAAGGTGCGCCTCCTCGAGACCGTCGACGTGCGCGAAAGGCTGGAGCTCGCCCTCGAGCTCCAGCGGGAGCGGCTTGCGCTGATGCAGATCCGGCGGCGTATCCAAGAGGACGTCGAGTCCGGTGTCGATAAGCAGCAGCGGGAGTACATCCTGCGCCGGCAGCTCGACTCCATTCGCAAGGAGCTTGGCGAGGACGAGGGCTCCGTCGTCGAGGAATATCGGACGAAGATCGCGGAAGCCGAGATGCCCGAGAATGTGCTGGAGCAGGCGGAGCGCGAGCTCTCGCGGCTCGAGCGCATGGGCGACCAGTCGCCCGAGGCGTCGATGATCCGGAACTACCTCGACTGGCTGCTCGCGGTGCCGTGGAGCAAGCGCTCCGAGGAGCGTCTCGACCCGCTGTTCACGCGCGAAGTGCTGGACGCGGACCATGCGGGACTCGACGACGTCAAGAAGCGCATCGTCGAGTACATCGCCGTCGCGAAGCTGCGCAAGGAGCGCGGCGTCGAGAACGATCGGCGCTCGGGGGCGATCCTGACGCTGATCGGTCCGCCCGGCACGGGCAAGACGTCGATCGGCGAGTCGATCGCGCGGGCGACCGGTCGCGAGTTCGTGCGCATGTCGCTCGGTGGAATTCGCGACGAGGCTGAGATTCGCGGGCACCGCCGCACCTACATCGGCGCGCTTCCGGGGCGACTCGTACGCGCGCTCCGCGACGCCGGGACGATGAACCCCGTGATCATGCTCGACGAGGTCGACAAGGTCGGCGCCGACTGGCGAGGCGATCCTTCCTCCGCCCTGCTCGAAGTGCTCGATCCGGCGCAGAACCATTCGTTCCGCGACCACTACCTCGACGTGGAGCTCGATCTCTCCGAGGTCTTGTTCATCGCCACGGGGAACATGACCGAGACGATTCCGGGGCCGCTTCTCGACCGGATGGAAGTGATTCGGTTCGACGGCTACACGACCGACGAGAAGGTCGCCATTGCCCGCGATTACCTGTGGCCCAGGCAGCGCGAGCGAAACGGCTTGCGCGAGGACGAGGTCTCGATTCCGGAAGACGCGCTCGCGCTCATCGTCAGTGAGTACACGCGGGAGGCAGGCGTGCGCCAGCTCGAGCGGGAGCTCGGGACGGTGCTCCGCAAGACTGCGACCAAGATCGCGTCCGAGACGGTGGAGCCGCCGGTCGAGATCGACGCGGATTCGGTCCGAGAGGCGTTGGGCCGAAAGAAGTTCTACCGCGAGGTTGCCGAGCGGACCGCCGTTCCCGGAGTCGCTACGGGGCTGGCCGCCACTGCGACGGGCGGGGATGTCCTCTTCATCGAGGCCACGTCGCACAAGGACGGTGACAAGCTCGTCCTCACCGGCCAGCTCGGGGAGGTCATGAAGGAGTCCGCCCAGATCGCCATCTCGACGGTGCGCGCGCTCGCGACTCGGCTCGGCATCGAAGAGGAAGTATTCGAGAACCGCTCGTTCCACGTGCACGTCCCCGCCGGCGCCATCCCCAAGGACGGGCCGAGCGCGGGCATCACGATGGCGACGGCGATCGCATCGCTCCTCACCGGGCGCCCCGTCAAGCACACCGTGGGAATGACGGGAGAGATCACGCTCCAGGGCCGCGTCCTGCCGATCGGCGGGCTGAAGCAGAAGGTGCTCGCGGCGCACGCAGCCGGGATCACCGACATCGTCATCCCCGAGCGAAACCGAGCGGATCTCGAGGAGATCCCGGAGAACGTGAAGGAGGACGTCGCGTTCCATCCCGTGATGTCGATCGGTGAGGTGCTCTCACTCGCGCTCGAGGAGACGCCGGTCGAGTCGAATGTGGCGCTGTAAGACCCAAAGTCCGGTTCCCGAAGAGGTCCGTCGCGTGGCGGACCTCCTCGAGCGGCGCTACGCGGTCTCGATCCTCTACGCCTCGCATCAGGGCTGCACCCGTTTCGGTGAGTTTCGCCAGGCGCTCGGGGAGATCCCGCCCGGAACGCTGGCGCAACGGCTCGTGGAGCTCGAGCGCGGGGGTGTGCTGCGACGCGAGGTGACGGATGCCCGGCCGCCCCGTGTGGAGTACGTGCTCACGACCGATGGTGTACGGCTCCGAGCCTTGATCGACGCGCTCGCCGCCTGGGCTCGGGCCTAGCACCCAGGGCGAGGTGGAACCGGCAGGATCCGGCTCGGTAATACTTCCCAAAGTGAAGCGACAATCGCCGCGACGCGCCGATCCCTTTCGCGACCTCGATGTGATCGACTCGCGCGCGCCGCGCTTCAACCAGGCCGTGGTCGGCGTCGTGTCCGTCCTCGCAGTCGTGTCCGGCTGGTGGTGGCTCCTCGCGGTTCTGGCTGCCCAGCTCGTCGTCGGTCTTGTGTTCGGGCGGCGGTATTGCCTGATTTGCCTCGCGTACTTCGAGCTTGTCCAACCCGTCTTCGGTGAAGGGCCGCTCGAGGACTCACGGCCGACACGGTTCGCGAACATGATCGGGGCGACCTTCCTGACCGCAGCCTCGCTCTCATATCTGCTTGGCGCCGCCGCCATCGGGCTCGTTTTGGGCGGGCTCGTCGCGGTTCTCGCTCTGCTGGCGACGGCGACCGGTTTCTGTGCCGGCTGTGAGGCGTACAAGCTCGGCTATGTCGTAACAGGGAGGCGCTTCGTCGCGTGTCCGCTGCCTCCGCGGCCGAGGTCGGCTCCGGATCGCACGTAGAGCTCGCGTACCGCGCCATACTTCTGAGATGCGCTGGCTGGCGCTCCTTGCCACGTTGCAGGCCGCGACGCTGCTCTTCGTCACCGCGGCGGGCGGAACGGCTGACGCGACGCCGCCGCTCGGGAGGCTCCTCTCCCGGCACGTGCCGATTCTCGTGCTGCATCCCGCGGAGCAGCTTCGGCCGGTTCCTGTCGAGGGATTTCTGTCGGACTCCGACCTTCTTCGCAAGGCGGGGTCGGGGTGGGAGAAGGTCCCGGGGCCACTGCCGTCAGGAGGAGCAGATCTCCGTCTCGACCAGAGGCTCTGCCGCGCGCAAGACGGCGTCGTGGCCACCTCGTGCTACGTGTCCGCGCAGGCGGCGCATCCCTCCGGGCCCGTCGTCTACGGCGCCGCCTTCAGGGCGAGGAACCGCATCGATCTCCAGTACTGGATCTGGTACCCGTACAACGCGTACAGCCCGACGATCCCACCCGGCGAGATTTGGCAGGTGCACGAGGGCGACTGGGAAGCGGTGTCCGTCATCCTCGATCTCCAGGGAAATCCTCTAGTCCTGGGCCTCTCGCGTCACAGCGAGGGCGCGCAGCGCGTGTGGCCGAAGGTGAAGCGGCGCGGACTCCGGCCGCTCGTCCACGTCGGGCTCGGGTCGCACGCAAACTTCTTCGCGCCGGGAGCGCACCGCCTTGATTCTCGCTTCGTCGAACCCGCCCTGATCTCGGTCATTGAGGCATATGGTGCCAGTCCCGTCGACTACGCCGGGAACGGTCGCGTCGTCCGTCCTCGGCTCGTGCCGGTGACGGCCGCGAAACCGAGTTGGATGGCGTTCGCCGGCAGCTGGGGCGAGGACGGATACGTGCACTTCCCCGGTAACGAGACGATCATGACCGGAGCCGGTCCGCGAGGACCGGCGTTTCACGAGCAGTGGCAGCGGCCCGTTCGCGAGGTGTTGTCCTGGCCGCGCGGGTAGGGGCGGGGCTTGCCTGGCCCTCGGTCCGACGCGAGCCTCGTGGCTATTCAGGCCAGAAATTCTCCCAGTACTCGGCGTCCTCGGCGGAGCCGCCCTCGACCCGCTTGGACACGATGATCAGCTCGGCGTCCTCGGGCTCGTCGTTCCACACGGAGCGCCACGTCTCAGGTGGCACCCGGACGACAGTTCCCTGCTCCAAGTCGAATACCTCGTCGCCGAGCTTGAACTGGAGCTTGCCCGAGGAGACGAAGTAGATCTCCTCCTGCGTCTTGTGCCGATGGCCGTATGAGCCCTTACCTCCCGTGTGCTGCGGCATGCGTCGGAACGTGAACGCGACCTGCTCCGCATCGAGCGCGGTCGCCATCATCCGCATCTCGCCGGGGTAGTCGCCGAGCACGTCGTCGACCTCCTCCAGGCGCTTGATCGTGTAGTCGGCCATTGCCACCTCCTCGTGGGGACGAGCCGACTCTAACCGGCGTCGACCTTCCTAGAACATGGTGTTGTCGTTCGCGGGTCCCTCGGGAACGACCTGCAAGACGTCCCAATGCTCCACGATCTTGCCGCTGTCGTCGAAACGGAAGATGTCGATGCCCGCGTACTCGTATTCGCCTGGCCACGTCTGATGGCAATGGAGAGCGACGAGGTCGCCCTCTGCCAACGCGCGCTTGAACTCGACGTGCTTGCCCGGATACTCGTGCGCCATGCGCTCGAAGTACTCGATGAACGCCTCCTTCCCGTCCTCGACGTCGGGGTTGTGCTGGATATATGTGTCCCCCACGTAGCGCTCGATCGCCTCGGCCGGGCGGGACTGGTTGAACATCAGGTCGTAGAACGCCTTGGCGTTCGCCTTGTTTCGTTCCAGACGGTCGTCCACCTGATCGGCCCGCTAGCGGAGAGGGTGGGCGGTGGCGTTCGCGGGCATCCGCTCCGAGTCGGTCTTCTCACCGGCGCGAAAGTGGCCGTCTCCGGGCCAGGGCGCCAGCAGGAGCACGATGCGCGCCGGCGTGAGCGCGCGAACGCTGCGCGTCTCTCCGGGCTCGAAGGTGAGCAGCGTCCCGGCGTCGCATTCGACCGAATCGCCGTCGACGGTGACTTCGAGCCGTCCGGAGACGACCTCGACGATCGCTCGCTCGTGGACGCGGTGGTCTCTCATCTCCTCGCCCTCCTGGAGATCGAGGAGCACCGCGCGGCATTCCGGGCGCGAGAAGAGCACCCGAGGCTCGCGTTTCCCACTTGCATCGATCGACGGAAGATGCCAGCGTTCCACGGCGCTTCACGCTAGCACTCGCCGTAGAACCGGATCGAGATCGGGCCGACGCCGACACCGACGGCCCGCGTCTCGTCGACTCCCGGGCCGAGCTGCACTCCGGCGATCTGGGCGCTGCTCGTGCTCGTGAGCCCGATGTTGGCGAGCGAGCCGGGAGAGAGACAAAGGCGCACTGTCTCCGTCCTCTGTTCAGCTGCCGCCAGCGCGCCGGCGCGAGTTCGACCCGCTGCGGAGAGCTGGTACTCCGCGGGCGTCACATCCGGCGCGCGCAGAGTGATCCGAAGGCGGACGAGCTCGGAGCGGGCCCTTGCTCGAGCATACGCCCGGATCGCCGCGGGGCGGCCGGGTGTCGTCCAGCCGTCTGTTTGCAGACCACGGCTCATCCAGAGCGCGCGGTATGGGCGCTTCACTCGTCGGACGGCGAAGCCGAGGTTCGCGGCCTGCTCGCGGCCGGCGAGCAAGAACCGCGAGTCGCCCGGAGCGGCGACGACGTACGCGGGAGCATCGTCCGTGCCGTGGGCTTCCCCCGTCGCCCAGTTGATCTCGAGTGCGCGATGCGGGAACGGCGTGTACCGGAAGTTCTCGTCCATCGCGACATACGCGTGGGTAACGCTCCGATTCCAGAACTCCACGTCCCACCAGCGAATCGCCGTCGTGTCCCACGCGGTCGAGACCGGGAATGCGAGCAGCGCAGCTTGTTCTCCCTCCGGCACCACGGTGTCGACCCAGTCGAGGACGAGCCCGGGGGACCGCGCGAGCGGGCGACCGCTCAGGCCCATGCCCTGGACCACCCGGTCTACCTCGCTTCGCAGCGTCAGGACCGAGAAGGCCAGCACCGCGACGAGCGAGAGAATCGCGAACGGGATCCGGGGCGAGAGCAGCAGCCCGAGAACGAGCACGACACCGGTGAAGAGCCCGAGCAGCGCGACGAAGGTTCCGGTGCCGAGCGCGCCCGACTGCTCGATCAAAACCTCGTTCAGCACGCTCGCGGGTGAGTCGACCCACACTCCCGGGTAGACGGTGAACGGAAGCTGCGCAGCGGTCACCGCGAAGAGAATCGCTACAGCTCCGGCTCCGACGGCGACACGCCACCGTTGTGCGCTCTGCAGAGCTGCCGCGGCTCCGACCACGAGCAGCGGGACGACGTAGAAGAGATAGCGGTCGCGCACGACCGAGTCGCCGAAGCGGACGCTGAACGACGCCGCCTCGAACGTGAGAAGCGTGACGGTGACGAGCGAGAGGGTGGCGAGAGCGTGTTCCGATCGGCTGCGCGAGCGAACCACCGTCGAGACCATCCAGCCACCTCCGAGGATCAGCGGCACCATTCCGCATCCGATGGCGACCGCGTCGAGGTGCCGCGCTGCTGCCGCCCACACGCCGGAGGGCAGGAGGGAGCCCTCGACGGTTACCGCATAAACGCCGAGCAGGCGCCCGAACGAGCCCACGGCCGCGAGGACTGCCACCAGTGCGATCCCCACCGCGTAGATCACCGCGAGAATGCGGTGCGCGCGCACGGCCTGGCGGATCCCTTCGCGTAGGTCCCGCCGGGTTCCGAGCTCGTGCCCGAGGATCGCGAGCGGCAAGACGAGTACAAGCACGGCGAACTGCGTTCTCGCGAGGATGGCGAAGCCGAGCGCGCCAACGGCGAGGAGGTCGCGTCGAGGGCTCGGAGCGGCGATGGTCAGCTGGAGACCGAGAACTGCCCACACGAATGCCGGGTACGCCGCGGCCTCGGTCATCAGGAAACCGGTGAGCGCCATCCACGGAAGCACGATCGAGAGACCGGCGGCCGCGAATGCCCACGCCCGCGGGAGAACCTGGCGGCCGAGCAGATACACGGGAAAGACGGCGCTCGTCATCACGAAGGCGTTCAGGACATGGGCCGCGCGGAAGGCCTCCGGCGGCGCGAGTGCTCCGTAGAACGGCGCGATGAGCAGCGGATAGAGCTGGTTGTAGACGGCTATCGACGATCCATGCACTTCGGGAAACGGCGAGCCCGAGGTGGAGATCGCGGTCGCGAGCTTGGCGTACAGAAGCTCGTCGGTCATCACCGACCAGTCCTGGATCCGGCCCGAGTACCAGATCGCGAGCCCCGCTCCAACACCACTCCAGAGCAAGACGAGTGCCGCCGCGATGACGGCGGAGGGGTGCGATCGAGCCCAGGCGGACAGGCGCGCGTACACGCGCTGGACCGTAATGGAGTCGGCTACAGATCGAGCACGAAGTCGAAGCGGCCGACCCGTCGTCCGTCTACGACTCGCCAACCGGAGACGAGACACTCGCGGGTGAAGATGCTGTCGGCTCCGTTCCCGGAGACTCCGGGGAAGAAGAGCTGGGTCGTCAGGACAGATCGCTTCGGAGCCTGCACCTTCACGTGGATGTGCTTCGTCCGTCCCGGATAGAGGCCGGGGACGACCGTCGTCAATGTGTAGCGGCCCCGAGTGTCAGTGAACTGATGGCCCCGGAAGCGATAGCCACTGTTGTCGTATACGCCGCGCGCATCGCACTGCCAGAAGTCGATCAGCGCCTTGGGCACGGGCTTGCCCGCGGTCGTGAGCACGCGGCCGGTCAAGGTAAGCCGTGTCCCGACCGCGCCAGCGGTCACGATCGACCGGCGGCGCGGCGAGCTGGCCGTGAAGTACGGACCTTCCGTCAGCTCCGGCGTCGGGTCGTCGGCGTCGAGGATCATCGGCGTCGCCGCGAGCAGTGGAGCAGTCTTCGCGTCGCGGACGAGCGCTTCGGCGCCTGCAAAGAGGGCCGCTACGGGCGGCAGCGCGAGCCCCAGCTCGACGAGGCGCCGCCGGCTCATCTCGTGCTCGTTCATGTTCGGTCTTCCTTGTCTGGCTCGCGCGAGATGCAATGGTCGCATGCGTTTCTATGAATTGGGTGATAGAGATTGACTCGGTGCCGCCGCTTCCGCAGCTCACCGATGTCGTCTTCCGGCCGTTCCGGGGCGAGTCCGACTACCCGCACTTCGCCCGCATCATCACCGCGTTCGCTTTGGGCGAGGGTTCGGGCCGGGTCGAGACCGCCGAAGGGATCGCGGCCGGGTACAACCACCTGGACCGGTGCGACCCGGAACACGACCTGCTCGTCGCCGAAATCGACCGCGAGCCAGTCGCCTACAGCCGGGTGTGGTGGGATCAGGAAGCCGACGGGCCGCTCCTCTACACGCAAGTCTGCTTCGTGGATCCAGAGTTCGGCGGCCGCGGCATCGGCTCGGCGCTTTTCATCTGGAGCGAGGAACGCCTCCGCGAGATCGCCGCCGGGCACGACGCTCCGGACAAGCAGTTCCAGGTCTTCATCAACGATGGCAACACAGCCGCGACTGCGTTGATCCGCGGCTCCGGTTTCGAGCCGGTCACCTATGCGGCCGAAATGGTCCGGCCGTCCGTCGACGATCTTCCCGACCACCCTCTTCCAGAGGGCGTCGAGATCCGTCCTGCGGGAGAGGATCAGCTACGTGTGATCTGGGAAGCCGACGCCGAGGCCTTCCGTGACCACTGGGGTTATGTCGAGCCGACCGGGTCCTCGTACGCTCACTTCCTCGCAGTTCCGTATCGAGACCTCACCTTGTGGAAGGTGGCCTGGGACGACGAGGGCATCGCGGGCCAGGTCCGATCGTTCATCGACACGGCCCAAAACGACGAGCACGGGCTGCGGCGTGGCTGGACGGAGAACATCTCCACTGCGCGTCGCTGGCGCCGCCGAGGCCTCGCAAAGGCGCTCATCGTCGAGAGCATCCGCGAGCTGGCGGGGCGCGGGATGACCGAAATCGCGCTCGGCGTGCACACCGAGAATCCGAACGGGGCGTTCGATCTGTACGCGGGGCTGGGGTACGAGGTCGTCGCCAGCTGGACGGCGTACCGCAAACCTCTTTGATCTCGGCGTGGCCTCGCCCCGGGGCCGTGCGTCAGTGATCGTGCTCGACCATCTCGCCCGGATCGGTCGTGGAGACCAGGCGGAAGGAATCCCAGGTGATCTTGAAGATCACGAGCGTGATGACGAGACCGACTATTGGATCGCCGATCGGAGCGCCGAGAGCGACGATGACCGCACTCACCACGACCCCGAGGGAGACGAAGCCATCTGTCCGGGCGTGGTTGCCGTCTGCGATCAGCGCCGGGCTCGAGAGTCGGCGGCCGGCGCGCAGTCGGACCTGGGCGGCGAGCTCGTTCCCCGCAAACCCGATTATCCCGGCGGCTGCGAGCACCCACAGGTGAGTCGGGTCCTCCGGGTGGAGGAAGCGCTGGATCGTCTCGTACAAGGCCACGCACGCCGAGATGAAGATCACGAGCACGACCGCAAGACCGGCGAGCTTCTCGCCCCGGAAGCTGCGGAGGAAGAAAGCGATGCCGAGCGGGACGGCGGTGAGCGCGTCGCCGAAGTTGTGGACCAGGTCGGCGAGCAGCGCGACCGAGTTCGATACGAGAAAGATCGCGAGTTGCGCTACGGCCGTCACTCCGAGAATCGCGAGGCTTAGCCCCACTGCCTTGACGCCTTCGCGCGAGCGGACGATCGAGCGGTCGACGAGGCCGTGCGAGTGACCGTGCGCGCGCGAGTGATCGTGACTCTGGTCGTGCGAGTGGTCGTGGTTCTGGTCGTGGTCGTGGGCGTGACGCGGAACAACCTCGGTCCCGGGAAGCGGCTCTGACCTGCGCAGCGCGAGCCCGAGGTGACGATGCGGCCCCACATGCGCGTGGCTGTGAACGCGGCGTCCGTGGCGATGCGGCCCGGCGGCAGACGATGGCACCACGACCACGCGTCTCACCGAGGGTCCCGCGGACCCAACGAAGGCCGATAACCCGAATCAGGAGATCGTCTCAGCAGGAGTCGCAGACTTATACGTGACACGGCCGCCATGGCCGCGGCGGTCAGGGCTGACCCCGACGGCGATCGAACGATCAAGCCGGCGTCCGGGGCTCGCCTGACGAAAGGTCTACTGCATCCCAATCGAACGCCTTTCCCCTGCTGCGGAGGCGTTCGCGGGTCCGGACCGTCGCACAGAGCGCCTTCGACTCCGGCTTCGTAGAAATCGCGCGCTCGGAGACCAAGGGAGCGGGCGGCTTCGTACTCGTCGTGGAGGTTCGTTCCGAAGAGGGCAGGGTCGTCCGTGGAAAGGGAGCAGAGGACGCCGGCGGCCATCAGGTGTGGGAGCGGATGCTCCTCGAGCGAGCGTACGGCGCCGATGCGGAGGTTGGAGATCGGGCAGACGTCGAGGACGGTTCGCCGGTCGGCGAGCTCGCGCACCAAGCCGGTGTCGTCCACGGCGCGGATACCGTGACGGATCCGGTGCGCCCCGAGCCGCTCGAGGGAATCGCGGATCGAGTCGACACCGGCGAGCTCTCCGGCATGGGGTACCGAGGCGAGGCCGTTTTCGCGCGCGAGACGAAAGACGTGCTCGAACGGTGTCGGTGGGTGCTCGACTTCCGGCCCTCCGAGGCCCACCCCGACGACTCCCCGGTCTCTGTAGGCGGCCGCGTATCGGACCACGAGCTCGGCCTCGTCGAGCCCGTAGCTTCGGGTGATGTCGGGCGTGAGCTGCACTTCGACCCCGTGGAGCTCGCGTGCCTCCTGGGCGCCGTCGCAGTAGCCCTCGAAGACCTCCTCCCACGAACTACCCCGCCTAACCGGTTCAGCGGGCGAGAAGATGCCCTCGACATAAAGCGCTCCGTAGGCCGACGCCTCACGGGCGTATTCGACGACAATGCGCCGAAAGTCGTCGGCGCGGCGGAGCACCTGCGTCGTCAGCACCCAGACGGTCACGAAGTGCGCGAAGTCGCGGTAGCGGTAGAGGTCGGCGAGCTCGTGAGCGTTCCGCACCGGCAATGCGACGTCGTTCCGGCGCGCGATCTCCAGAACCGTCGAGGCTTGAACGGTTCCCTCGAAATGAACGTGGAGCTCGATCTTCGGGTAGCTCACCTGTAGGTCTGTGGCTTGTACGCCTTCACGGTGGTGCCGTGTGCCCCGAACTTGAGTGCCTTACGGCGCGTGTCCTCGAACTTCGAGCGCATGTAGGTCGCGATCAGGTTGCCGCTCTCGATCCGCTCGAAGCCGTGCCGCTCTAAGACCCCCGCGTACTCTGCCTCCAGCAGAGCGCCGGCAATTCAGCCGGTCCAGAGGTCGATGTTGCGGCGCCCTTCCGCGCTGACGGGGGTCTGGATGGTCACGTCGGCGATCTGGAGCCGCCCGCCCGGACGCAGCACACGATGAAGCTCCGAGAAGATCGCGTCCTTGTCGGGGATCAGGTCGATCACGCCGTTCGAGATCACGACGTCGAAGCTTTCGGACGGGAACGGCAGCCGCTCACCCTCTCCCTCGACGAACTCGACGTTGGAAGCGCCCATCTCGGTTGCCGCCGCACGCGCC
>JACDCN010000190.1 GCA_013817555.1 Actinomycetota bacterium | reverse complement strand
GAGGGAGGAGGCTCTCGCTCGTGTGGCTGGGGACGCTGCCGTTCTTCGGCTACGCGCTGCTCTTCCTCTTCCTTCCCGCCGGCCAGGTGATGGTGGGCGCGTTCAGGGACGTCGAGGGCGGCTTCACGCTTGACAACCTGAGGACGCTCTTCGACGAGCCGTACCGGACGGGGTTCCGCAACAGCATCGAGGTCAGCCTCGTGACCGCGCTCGTCGGCGGTCTCCTCGGGTTCCTGATCGCCTACTCGGCGATCCGGGACAGGACGCCGCGGTTCATACGCTCGGCCCTCACCACGTTCTCCGCCGTGGCGGCGAACTTCGCCGGGATCCCGCTGGCGTTCGCCTTCATCGCCACGCTCGGGACGATCGGCGTGCTCACGCAGTTCATGGCCGACCTGGGCTTGAACCCGTACGACCACGGCTTCAGCCTCTTCTCGAAGACCGGAGTCGAGCTCGCGTATCTCTACTTCCAGATCCCGCTGATGGTCATCGTCATCTCGCCGGCGATCGACGGGCTGCGCCGCGAGTGGCGTGAGGCTGCCGCGAGCCTCGGCGCCAGCTCGTACCAGTTCTGGCGGCACGTCGGCGTGCCGATCCTCATGCCGTCCCTCCTCTCCGCGGTCATCCTCCTCTTCGGCAACTCGTTCGCCGCCTATGCGACCGCCTACGGCTTGACCGCCGGCGGCGTGAACCTGGTGCCGATTCAGATCGGCTTCTTCCTCTCCGGTGACGTCCTCGACAATCCGCACCTCGGGCAGGCGCTCGCCGTGGGCATGTTCGTCGTGCTCGCCGTGATGATGCTGATCTACCTCCCGCTTCAGCGGCGAGCCTCGCGGTGGGCGCGATGAGGCGCCGGATCGCACCGGGCGCGGTCCTTTGGTTGCTCGTCGGCGCGGCCTACTTGCTCCTCCCGCTCGTCGCCACTGCCATCTACAGCTTCAAGTCGAACCAGACGGGCACGTGCTGCACGCTCGCGAACTATGGCGAGATCATCCACGACCCCGCGTTCTGGAAGTCGATCAGGATCTCGTTCGTGCTCGCGCTCGAGACGATCGTGATCGCGCTCGTGCTGCTCGTCCCGACGGTGTACTGGGTCAACCTCAAGCTGCCCCGGCTGCGGCCCGTGATCGGGTTCCTCGCGCTGATCCCGTTCGTGGTGCCGCCGATCGTGTACGTCGTCGGCCTGCTCGACGTCTTCCGCGACACGCCGGACTGGTTCTACGCGAAGCCGTACGGCTTCCTCGTCGCCGCCTACGTCATCCTCGCCTTCCCGTACATCTACTTCGCGCTCGACGCCGGCTTTCGCGCCATCGACGTGCACACCCTGACCGAGGCCTCCCAGAGCCTGGGCGCGAGCTGGCGAACGACGTTCGGCCGAGTGATCCTCCCGAACATCCGCGGAGCGGCGCTTGCGGGCGCGCTGCTCACGCTGGCGATCGTGATGGGCGAGTACACGATCGCCGCCCTGGCCACGTTCGACACGTTCCCGGTCTACATCCAGTACGTGAACCAGAACAAAGGGTTCCCGGCCTCAGCCCTCGTGCTGTTGAGCTTCGGCATCACATGGGCGGCGATGGTCGCGATCGTCCTGGCCGGCCGTGGCCGCACTCAGGCGCAGGTTGGGGGCGCGAGGTAAATGGCTACTGTCGAGCTGCGAGGGCTGCGACGCGTGTTCGGCGACCTCGTCGCCCTGGACGGCATCGACCTGGCGATCGAGAGCGGCGAGTTCCTCTCGTTCCTGGGCCCGTCCGGGTGCGGGAAGACCACTGCGCTTCGTCTTGTCGCGGGCTTCGACCGTCCGACGTCGGGACGTGTCTTCCTCGGCGGCAAGGACGTCACGCACGTGCCGCCCAACCGCCGCGGCATCGGCATGGTCTTCCAGGCGTACAGCTTGTTCCCGAACATGACGGCCGAAGGGAACGTCGATTTTGGCCTCAAGGTCCGCAAGGATTCTCGGGACAAGCGGGGGCACCGGGTCGCCGAGCTGCTCGAGCTCGTCGGCCTCGCAGATGCCGCCAAGCGCTACCCCCATCAGCTCTCGGGCGGCATGCAGCAGCGCGTTGCGCTGGCGCGGGCGCTCGCGATCGAGCCCGACGTGCTCCTCCTGGACGAGCCGCTCTCCGCTCTGGACGCGAAGGTGCGTGTGCAGTTGCGGGACGAGATCCGCCGTATCCAGTTGCGCCTCGGCATCACGACCATCTACGTGACCCACGACCAGGAGGAGGCGCTCTCCATCTCCGACCGCGTCGCCGTGCTCTCGCGCGGTCGGTTCGAGCAGATCGGGCCTCCGGCCGAGATCTACGGCGCCCCGGCAACTCCGTTCGTCGCCGAGTTCGTGGGCACGATGAACCGGCTCGAGGCGACGATCGCCGACGGCGACCGCGGTGAGGTCGAGCACGGCGGTACGCGGGTGGCCGTCGACGCCGCACGCGGAAGGCGGCGTGGCGAGCCCGTGCTCCTCCTCGTCCGTCCGGAGACGGTCGAGCTGAGCGCGGCGGGAGTGGACGGCGACGATCTGGTCGGCGAGGTGGTCTCGCATACGTTCCTCGGTTCCGTGACGCGCATCAAGGTGCTCGCCGGCGAGGCCGAGTGGAGCGCCGACCTCTCCGTCGGGAGCGCCTCCGTGCTTCCGGTCGGATCGCGCGTGAGCGTCCGCTTCCCGGCTGCGAGTGCGCGGCTCCTCAGCCTCGGGGCGAGCGGAGCGTTGCCCGTAGTAGATCCGGACGATCGCTGAAGATCCCGTCGACTCCGAGGGCGGCCAGCTCCTGCATGCGCGCCGGATCGTTCACGGTGTAGACGGTGGTGACGAGACCGAGCGCGCGCGCCTTCGCGAGCCCGCGTCGTGTGACGCGGGGATCGTGGAAGCCGACGCCCCACGCGTAACGGGCGGCCGCGCGGATCGAGGCACCGAAGCCGACGTGCTGGAGGACTCGCCTTCCCCTCACCGCTTGGAGCGCACGCGGGTCGAACGACAGCACGATCGCATCGTCCGGCAGGAGCTTCGCCACCCGTCCGACGACGTCGTGTCTTCGGTAGCGCCACGGACTCTTCAGCTCGCACATGATCCCGATCCTCCCGGCGAGGACCTCGATCGCCTCCTCGAGTCGCAGCTCGCCGCCGCGAGGGGGAACGTGGCAGACGACGAGCCCGCCGTCGCTCGTCGCGTGCACGTCGAACTCCACGTAGTCCGCTCCCATCTCGATCGCCCGCTCGAACGCAGGAAGCGTGTTCTCGGGGAGATCCCAGGACGCCCCTCTATGTGCGATGACGAGGGTCACCCGAGCACGCGCCGGACGACTTCGACGTCGATCGTCTCGACGATCTCGTCGGCTCTGCGAAGTCGCTCCGGCGGGTGAGTGCCGAGCACGGCGATGCAGCGCAAGCCTGCGGCCTTGGCCGAGGCGACGCCGGCCTCGGTGTCCTCGAAGGTCACCACCTCGCGTGGAAGGAGCTCTCTGCCGAGTAACTCGAGCGCGCGGATGTATCCGTCTGGGGCGGGCTTACCGCGCTCGACATCGTCGGCGGCTACGACCACTTCTATGTGGCGATCGAGCTCGGCACCGGCGAGCACGGGCTCGATCTCCCTCCGGAACGCGCCAGACACAACTGCAACTGGCACGCGCTCTGCTGCGTATACGACCGCCGCTCGCAGCGCCTGGGGCACGGACGAACCGTCGCCGGAGAGCTCGAGGTAGCGCACGATTCGCTCCTCCACGAGCGCGGCGAGCGCTTCGCCCTCGACGCCGAGCCACGTTCCGATGATCGCCTCCTCTGACAGCCCGGCTAGACGTCCGTAGTAGTTCTCGGCGGACATCGGGCGTCCACGTGCCGAGAAGAGCTCGCGGTAGACCGCGAATAGGACTGGCTCGTCGTGGGAGAGCGTCCCGTTGAAGTCGAAGGCGACTGCCCGGGTGGCGCTCATCCGGGGAGCCAGGCTACCCACGACTCCGGCATGCTCCGCGGGTGATCCTCGCCATCGACCAGGGCACGACGGGAACGACCTGCCTCGTCGTCGACGAAGAGCTCCGCCCGGTCGGTCGCGGCTACCGTGAGATCCGTCAGCATTTCCCTCAGCCGGGTTGGGTCGAGCACGATCCGGAAGAGATCTGGCAGAGCGTGCTGGCGGCCGCCGGAGATGCGCTCGAGCAGGCAGGCGTCTCCGCCGGCGAGCTCTCGGCAATCGGGATCACGAACCAGCGGGAGACGACTGTGGTCTGGGATCGTCGCACCGGACGTCCGCTGCACCGCGCCATCGTCTGGCAGGACCGGCGTACGGCCGAGCGTTGCCGAGAGCTCCCAAGGGACCTCATCCGTACCCGGACCGGTCTCGTTCCGGACCCGTACTTCTCCGCGACCAAGCTCGAGTGGATCCTGCGGCGGTCGAACCAGCCGCAGCGAGATCTCGCCTTCGGGACCGTCGACTCCTGGCTCGTCTGGAGGCTCACGGAAGGCGCCGTGCACGTCGTCGACGTGACGAATGCATCGCGAACCCTGCTGTTCGGTCTGGACGAGCTCGACTGGGACGACGAGCTTCTCAAGCTCTTCGGTGTGGATCGAGCGCTCTTACCGCACGTGGTCCGGTCGAGCGGTGTGGCCGGCGAGGCCAGGCTCTTCGGCGCGGCCGTCCCGATCGCCGGGATCGCCGGGGATCAGCAGGCCGCCCTCTTCGGCCACGGGTGTTTCTCTCGAG
>JACDCN010000020.1 GCA_013817555.1 Actinomycetota bacterium | reverse complement strand
GCTTACGAATGCCCAGGTCCGCTCGATCGCCGAGATGAAGATGCCGGACCTGAATGCCCGCGACGTCGACGAGGCGATGAAGGTCATTGCCGGGACTGCGCGCTCGATGGGCGTGGACACCGACTTATGAGCATCCGCGGCAAGCGGTATCGCGCGGCACACGAGCAGATCGACCGCGAGCGCGCCTACGCGCCGCTCGAGGCGGTCCGGATGCTCAAGGGAGCCGAAGGCGCGCGCTTCGACGAGACCGTCGAGGCGCATTTCCGGCTCGGCCTGAACGTGCGGCACGCCGATCAGCAGCTCCGCGGCACGATCATGCTGCCGCACGGCATAGGAAAGGACGTCCGCGTGGCGGTCTTCGCCGAAGGGGAGAAGGCGCGCGAAGCGGAAGAGGCCGGCGCGGACATCGTCGGCTCGGCCGATCTCGCGACACGCATCGAAGAGGGTTTTCTCGACTTCGATGTCGCAATCGCCACACCCGACCAGATGGGTGTCGTCGGCAAGCTCGGTCGCGTGCTTGGTCCGCGCGGGCTGATGCCGAATCCGAAGACGGGGACGGTCACGTTCGACATCGGCAAGGCTGTGTCGGACTCCAAGGCGGGCAAGCTCGAGTACCGCACCGATCGCGGCGGGAATGTCCATCTCCCGATAGGCAAGAAGAGCTTCGAGGAGCGAGCCTTGCTGGAGAACTACGCCGCGCTCATCGAGGAGATCGTCCGAGCGAAGCCTTCGGCCGCCAAGGGTCGCTATATCAAGCAGATCACCCTGACGACCACGATGGGCCCGGGCATCCACGTCGACTCGACGAAGACCAGAGACATCGCGGAGGAGTTCGAGGAAGCTACAGTCTCGGCCTAGCTACAGACGTTTCCCGCCACAGACCGCTGGCAGCCTGCGAGGGCAGAGGTCCAGCCGAGGCAGGTTCCAATGGGCTTGTTCGCTCGCCCGCAAGAACCCGCCTCGTGCGGGTTTCGTCATTTGAGGAGGACATCGACATGCTGAAATCCGACAAGGAACGAATCGTCTCCGAGCTCGCTGCGGACTTGAAAGGCGCGGAGACGCTGATCGTCGCCGACTACCGCGGTCTGACGAACAAGCAGCTCGAGGCGCTGCGTGACGATCTGCTCCAGCACGGCGCGCGTTTTCGCATCGTCAAGAACACGCTGACCCGGCGCGCTGCGGAGGAGGCGGGGGCGGATGCGCTGCTCGTCATGCTCGAGGGGCCGACCGCGATCGCCTTCATCGAGTCCGGCGGTGATCCCGCCGCCGTTGCCAAGGCGCTCGCGACGAAAGCCAAGGAGACCAACGTGCTGACGTTGCGCGGAGGAATTCTCGAAGGCAAGACGTTGTCCGGTGAGGAGGTCGATCGGCTCGCGACATTGCCGCCGCTGGACGTGCTGCGCGGACAGCTCGTCGGCGTGATCGTCGCCCCGCTGACGCAGCTCGTCGCCCTGGTAAACGCGCCGCTCCGCAACTTGCACGGTCTGATCGACGCCCGGATCAAGCAGCTGGAGGAGCAGGGACAAGTCGTAGGGCCGTCCGATATAGCGGCCGATGAGCCAAGCACAACCGATACACCGGCAGGTCCCGCCACAGCGGAACCTGCTGTCCAGGATGTGTCCGCAGAGCAGTCACAGGTTGAAGACGCCGATGAAACTAACGAAGCCGTAGAGGAGGCCCAGTAATGCCCACTGATGTATCCAAGGTGCTCGACACGCTCGGAAAGATGACCGTGCTCGAGCTCGTCGAACTGAAGAACGCGATCGAGGAGGAGTGGGGCGTGACGGCCGCCGCTCCCGTCGCGATCGCCGCCGCCGGGCCTGCGGGCGACGGTGCGGCCGCAGAGGAGGAGAAGGACTCCTTCGATGTCGTCCTCACTGCCGTCGGCGACAAGAAGATCCAGGTGATCAAGGTCGTGCGCGCGATTACCGGGCTCGGCTTGAAGGAGGCGAAGGACCTGGTGGACGGCGCCCCCAACGCGGTCAAGGAAGGCGCCGCGAAGGAAGAGGCGGACACGATCAAGGGTCAGCTCGAGGAAGCCGGCGCTTCCGTCGAGCTGAAGTAGCGGCGAGGCTTGCCTCGCGCTCGGCGAGAAGCTGGTGCCTGTCACCGCTGGTGACAGGCACCAGGCTTGCCCCATCCGCTACACTTTCCCAACGCACCCCATCCGCTCCAAAAGCGGTTGCGGCGGGGTGTGCTCGTGCGCTATCCTCCGTGGTTCCGCCGAGGTCTCGTCCGTCCAACCCTGCACGTCGTTAAGGGAGGCTGTCACATTTGAGCAGCGTTGCTGTCGCGCCCCGCGCGCGCAAGAGCTTTTCGCGCCTGAAGCACGTCCTCGACCTCCCCAACCTCATCGATATCCAGAAGACCTCCTTCGATTGGTTCATGAGGGAGGGCCTCCGCGAGACGATCGACGACATCTCGCCGATCGAGGACTACACGGGAACGCTCGCCGTGGAGTTCGCGGAGTATGAGTTCGGGGATCCGCAGTTCACAATTCAGGAGTGCCGTGAGAAGGACCTGACGTACCAGGTGCCTCTCTCGATCACGGTCCGGTTCGTCAACAAGGAGACCGGTGAGATCCGCGAGCAGCGGGTCTTCATGGGCGACTTCCCGATGATGACCCCCTGGGGGACATTCGTCATCAACGGAACCGAGCGCGTGATCGTCACGCAGCTCGTCCGCAGCCCCGGCGCCTATCTGATGGAGCCGAAGGACGCCACGAAGCAGGTCTTCATGGCGAACCTGATGCCCTCACGTGGCTCGTGGCTCGAGGTCGAGATCGACAAGAAGGGCCTCGTCTACGCGCGCATCGATCGCAAGCGCAAGCTGCCGATCACGACGCTTCTGCGTGCGCTTCCCGCCGAGGATCCGACGACCGGGTTCGCACTCGACACGAGCTCGAACGAAAAGATCCTCGAGCTATTCGAGGGTTCGGTGTACATCGCCAACACGCTCGAAAAGGATCCCTCGACGCGCGAGGAAGAGGCGCTGATCGAGGTGTTCAAGAAGCAGCGGCCCGGTGAGCCCCCGACGCTCGACAACGCGCGCAACCTGCTTCGGTCGCTCTTCTTCGACCCGAAGCGGTACGACCTCACTCGGGTCGGGCGCTACAAGCTGAACCAGCGTCTAGGCGTCTCCGTCCCGGACGACGTGCGGGTGCTCACGACCGAGGACATCATCGCTCTCGTCCGCCGGCTCGTAAGTCTTCCGACGAACCTCGGTGTGCCCGAGGATGCGAAGGACCATGCGGCCGAGGCCGCGCAGCTCTCCCGTGACCCGATTCGCGCGGAGCTCGACGAGTACGAGGACTTCGGCAATCGCCGTCTCCGCACCACGGGCGAGCTGATCCAGGAAGCGTTCCGGGTCGGGCTCTATCGCATGGAGCGGGTCGTCCGCGAGCGGATGACGACCGAGGACGTCGACACGATCACCCCGCAGACGATCATCAACATCCGCCCGGTCGTGGCAGCTCTCAAGGAGTTCTTCGGCTCCTCGCAGCTCAGCCAATTCATGGACCAGACGAACACCCTGGCCGGGTTGACCCATCGCCGCCGCCTCTCCGCGCTCGGCGCGGGTGGGCTCACGCGGGAGCGGGCTCCGATCGAGGTGCGCGATGTCCATCCCACCCACTACGGGCGAATGTGCCCGATCGAGACCCCAGAGGGGCCGAACATCGGGCTCATCGGGTCGCTCGCGTCGTTCGCGACCGTCTCGCAGTTCGGGTTCATCCAGACGCCGTACCGCGTGGTCAAGAGTGGCAAGGTGACCGACGAGATCATCTATCTGGACGCCGCCGAGGAGCGGCAGTTCACGATCGCGCAGGCGTCGGAGCCGGTCGACCCGAAATCCGGCAAGTTCGACAACGACCAAGTGCTCTGCCGATCGCGGGAGGGCGAGGCGGTCATCGTCTCGCCGAAGGACGTCGAGTACATGGACGTCTCTCCCGCACAGATCGTTTCGGTGGCGACGGCGCTCATCCCGTTCCTCGAGCACAACGACGCGAACCGCGCTCTGATGGGCGCGAACATGCAGCGTCAGGCGGTTCCGCTGATGATTCCGCAGGCCCCGCTCGTCGGGACCGGTCTCGAGTTCCGCGCCGCAGTGGACACGGGTGACGTCGTTCTCGCACTGAACGACGGCGCCGTCGTCGACGTGGACGCGGAGCGGATCGTCGTCGAGGGCCGCGGCACGCGCGACGAGTACCCGATGACGAAGTTCATGCGCTCGAACCAGGGCACGCTCATCCACCAGAAGCCGGTGGTCACGCTCGGCGACAAGGTCAAGCAGGGTGAGGTGCTCGCAGACGGGAGCTCGACCGACGGCGGCGAGCTCGCGCTCGGCGCCAACCTCCTCGTGGCCTTCATGCCCTGGGAAGGGTTCAACTTCGAGGATGCGATCGTGATCTCGGAGCGCCTCGTCAAAGACGACGTGCTGAGCTCGATCCACATCCACGAGTACGAGATCGACGCGCGGTCGACCAAGCTCGGCGACGAGGAGATCACGCGCGACATCCCGAACCGCTCCGAGGAGTCGCTTGCCAACCTGGACGAGCGCGGCGTCGTTCGCATCGGCGCGGAGGCAGCCTCCGGCGACCTCCTGGTCGGCAAGGTCACACCCAAGGGCGAGACTGAGCTGACGGCCGAGGAGAAGCTGATCCGCGCGATCTTCAAGGAGAAGGCCCGCGAGGTGCGGGACACCTCCCTCAAGGTTCCCCACGGCGAAGGCGGCAAGGTCATCGGTGTCAAGACCTTCGCTCGAGACGCGGGCGACGACCTGCCGCCGGGTGTCAACGAGCTCGTGCGGGTCTACGTCGCCAAGAAGCGCAAGATCGCAGAAGGCGACAAGCTCGCCGGCCGCCACGGAAACAAGGGCGTCATCGCGAAGATCGTCCCGGAGGAGGACATGCCGTTCCTCGAGGACGGCCGGCCGGTCGATGTCGTGTTGAACCCGCTCGGCGTTCCGAGCCGTATGAACATCGGCCAGATTCTCGAGACACACCTCGGCTGGGCGGCCGCGCATGGCGTCTTTCCCGAGGGAGGGCCGGTGAGTGCCCGCGCGCCGATCAACGCTCCCGATCCCCGCTCGGTCGCGACCCCGGTTTTCGACGGGGCGACCGAGGGCGACGTGGACGACGCGCTCGTTGCCTGGGCGCGCTCGGCCTCGAACGGCCATGTGCAGATGGGTGTCGACGAATCCGCCCCGCGCGGTAGCAAGAGCTCGGGGAAGGTCAAGCTCTTCGACGGCAAGTCCGGACAGCCATTCGACCAGGAGGTCACGGTCGGCTTCATGTACATCCTGAAGCTGTTGCACCTGGTCGACGACAAGATCCACGCCCGCTCGACGGGTCCGTACTCGCTCGTCACCCAGCAGCCACTCGGCGGCAAGGCGCAGTTCGGCGGCCAGCGCTTCGGCGAGATGGAGGTCTGGGCGCTCGAGGCGTACGGGGCCGCGTACACGTTGCAGGAGATGCTCACGATCAAGTCCGACGACACCATCGGGCGCGTCAAGGCGTACGAGGCGATCGTCAAGGGCGAGAACATCGCCGAGCCGTCCATTCCCGAGTCGTTCAAGGTGCTGCTCAAGGAGATGCAGTCACTCGCGCTCGACGTTCAGGTTCTCTCGGACGAGGGCCGCGAAGTCGAGGTCCGCGAAGAGGACGACGAGCTCCTGCGTGCCGCCGAGGAGCTTGGCATCGACCTTTCGCCCGGATCGCTGCGCGCTGCCGTCCGCCAGCCCACCGCCGAGGAGGTCGAGGAGGGCGGCGAAGCCCCGGACGAGGCGGGTGAGCTCGTCCTCGCTGCCGACGAGGAGCTCGGAGACGTCGACGGTGAAGAACCCGCCGTCGAGGTCGAGGTCGGCGAAGTGGAGGTCGAGGACTGATTTGCTAGCTGGCGCAAGACCGGAATCCGCTCGCGCGGATTCCGGTCGCGCAAAATCCCTGAAGGCGGCCGTTCCGCGGCCGCGTCCCTGGTTGTTGCACAAACGGAGGCGCTGACACACGTGATCGACATCAACGAATTTGACGCGATTCGGATCGGGCTTGCTTCGAGCAAGCAGATTCGCGATTGGTCCTCTGGTGAGGTCACCAAGCCGGAGACGATCAACTACCGCACCCTGAAGCCGGAGCGCGACGGGCTCTTCTGCGAGCGCATCTTCGGTCCGACGAAGGACTGGGAGTGCTACTGCGGCAAGTACAAGCGCGTCCGTTACAAGGGCATCATCTGCGAGCGCTGCGGCGTCGAGGTGACGCGACAGAAGGTGCGCCGCGAGCGCATGGGCCACATCGACCTGGCAGCTCCGGTCTCGCACATCTGGTTCTTCAAAGGCGTCCCGAGCCGAATCGGCTATCTGCTGGACATCGCTCCGCGGGAGCTCGAGAAGGTTCTCTACTTCGCGGCTTCGATCGTCACGCAGGTCGACCGCGAAAAGCGCCAGTCGGATCTCGCCGATCTCGAGGACAAGGTCGCCGGAGAGACCGAGCGAATCTACCTGGATCGCGACGAGGCACTGTCCGCACTGGACGGCCGGCTCGGCCGGCGCCGTGACTACTTCGCGGCCGGCAAGGACCGGAACTTCGACGAGGACGACGACTTCTGGGCGCGAGGCCTGAACAACTGGGCGGAGGAGGCAGCTCTGCCTCCGCTCGATGAGCTCAGGTCACTCGGCGGAGGTGTGTTCACCGAGCTCGCCAAGAAGATCACGAACGAGGATCCGCGGCGCGTCCGCGAGCTCGTCCGGCAGACCTCTACTCGGGACGATCGCCGCCTCGCGCCGCGCGAGGTCGAGTCGGTCGCTGCGGCGGCCATGCAGATCGAGGCAGCGCTCGAGCCCCTACGGGCCGACCTCGAGAAGGTCTCAGGGTCGAAGAAGGGCGCGATCACGAAGCATCTGAAGCGCGTGCAGGAGGGTCTCCTCTCCGGCGCGGAGCTCAACGCCGAGGACGTCGAGCTGGTCGCGTCGGTCGATCGGAAGAACCTCGATCGGGCACGCGAAACCGGTAACGGGCTGCTCGCCGCCGTGCTCGCCGCCGTCGATCCCGACTCCGACCAGGCCGCCGTTCGCGAGCTGGCTTACGACCTCTGCCTGGTGGAGGGAACGCGCAAGGACGATCTCGATGCGGTCGCCCAGTGGGCGCTGAAGGTCCGCGAGATGGTGGCCGACATGGACGTGCGCCGCGAGGACACACGCGAGGCGTCGGTCGACGCCGTCCGCCGGCTGGAGCAGACCTGGCTCCTCTTCAAGGAGCTCGAGCCGAAGATGATCGTCGGGGACGAGCAGATCTTCCGCGAGCTCAAGGACCGCTTCGGTTCACCGTACGGCTTCGGCGTGTACTTCCAGGGCGGCATGGGAGCTGAGGCGATCCGCGACCTGCTGCGCGCACTCAACCTCGATGAGGAGTCACTGTCCCTGCGGGACACGATCAAGACGTCCAAGGGTCAGAAGCAACAGCGTGCGATCAAGCGGCTCAAGGTCGTCGAGGCGTTCATCAAGTCGGGTAACAAGCCCGAGTGGATGATCCTCGAGGCCGTTCCGGTGATTCCGCCGGAGCTACGGCCGATGGTTCAGCTCGACGGCGGACGCTTCGCCACGAGCGATCTGAACGACCTCTACCGCAGGGTCATCAACCGCAACAACCGACTCAAGCGGCTGCTCGACCTGGGCGCGCCCGAGATCATCGTCAACAACGAGAAGCGGATGCTGCAGGAGGCCGTCGACGCCCTTTTCGACAACGGTCGACGAGGTCGGGCGGTGACGGGGCCGGGCAACCGACCCCTCAAGTCCCTCTCGGACATGCTCAAGGGCAAGCAGGGGCGCTTCCGGCAGAACCTGCTCGGAAAGCGCGTCGACTACTCGGGCCGATCGGTCATCGTCGCCGGCCCGAACCTGAAGTTGCACCAGTGCGGCCTGCCCAAGCTCATGGCTCTCGAGCTCTTCAAGCCGTTCATCATGAGCCGGCTCGTCGAGCGCAAGGCCGTCCAGAACATCAAGGCGGCGAAGAAGATGGTCGAGTCGATGATCCCCGAGGTCTGGGATGTCCTCGAGGAGGTCATCGCCGAGCATCCGGTGCTGCTGAACCGCGCGCCGACGCTGCATCGACTGGGCATCCAGGCGTTCGAGCCCGTGCTGGTGGAGGGCAAGGCGATCCAGGTTCATCCGCTCGTCTGCCATGCGTTCAACGCCGACTTCGACGGTGACCAGATGGCCGTGCACCTGCCGCTCTCGGCAGAGGCGCAGGCCGAGGCTCGCGTGCTGATGCTCTCGGCGAACAACATCCTGTCGCCGGCGAGCGGGCGGCCATTGGCAACGCCTACCCAGGACATGGTGCTGGGCGCGTACTTCCTCACCTACTGCGAGTACGACCTCGACGCGACGACCGCCGCCGACCTGACGAAGAAGCTCAAGAAGAACGGGCTTCCGCGCTTCCGCACGGAGGAGGACGTCGAGTTCGCGGTGGAGGCGGAGCAGATGCGCTACCAGGATCCGATCGAGTACGAGTGGGGCGACGAGCGCCTGCTGACGACTCCGGGGCGCGTCATCTTCAATGCCGAGGTCGAGCGCGCTCTCGGCGAGGCGACCGGTGGCGCCGCCGAGGATCACCCGTTCCTCAACCGGACGCTCACCAAGCGTGAGCTCGACCAGTTCATCGGCGATCTCGTCGAGCGCTATGGGCCGAATACGATTGCGGCCGCGCTCGACGTCATCAAGTCGCTCACCTTCAGGTTCGCGACCCGCGCGGGGATCACGATCTCGAAGAACGACATCGTCATCCCGGATAGCAAGGAGCGCATCCTCGGCGAGTACGAGGAGGAAGTCTCCAAGGTCGGACGCGAGTACGACCGCGGGCTCATGACCGAGGAGGAGCGGGACGAGCGCATCGTCGCGATCTGGACCGAGGCGACGGAAGTGGTGGCCAACGCGATGATGGCGAACCTCTCGCCGACGAACCCGATCTACATGATGGCCAACTCGGGCGCGCGAGGATCGTTCAACCAGATCCGGCAGCTCGCCGGCATGCGCGGCCTCATGGCCGATCCGAAGGGTGAGATCATCGCCCGGCCGATCAAGGCCAACTTCATGGAAGGGCTCACCGTCCTCGAGTACTTCATCTCGACGCACGGTGCGCGCAAGGGTCTCGCCGACACGGCGCTCCGCACGGCCGACTCGGGGTATCTCACGCGGCGGCTCGTGGACGTCTCCCAGGACGTCATCATCCGCGACCAGCCCGGTAAGAACCCGAGCGACTGCGGCACGAAGGAGTACGTCGACCTTGCGCTCATACTCGACGAATCTCCGAACAAGAGCGTCGCTGGCCGAGTCGCTGCACTGGACATCATGAAGCCGATCAAGGACGGGAAGCCGGGCAAGGTCTTGGTCATCGCCAAGGGCACGGAGATCACGATGAGCGGTCTTCGCAAGCTGGTCCAGGAGTTCGGCGAGCACGCGCCCACGGCCACCATTCCGGTCCGGTCGGTTCTCAAATGCCGCAGCGAATACGGGCTTTGCCGCTACTGCTACGGCACCTTCCTGGCCACTGGCGGGCCGGCGGAGATCGGCGACGCGGTCGGGATCATCGCCGCACAGTCGATCGGCGAGCCGGGCACGCAGCTGACCATGCGCACGTTCCATACAGGCGGCGTGGCCGGAGCGGACATCACCCACGGCCTTCCGCGCGTTGTCGAGATCTTCGAAGCGCGTAACCCGAAGGGCGCAGGGACACTCACGGACGTCTCCGGCAAGGTCGACGTCGACGACTCGGAACGGACGATCAAGGTGACGGTCACCCCCACAGCCATCGATGAGAAGGGTGAGCTTCCGGATCCGAAGGAGTTCGCCTTCCCGCGGCGGACGCGGCTCAAGGTCGCGAAAGGACAGCTGGTCGAGTCCGGCGATGCATTGAACGAGGGCTCGCTGAACCCGACTGACCTGCTCACGCTCAAGGGTGCGACCGCGACCGAGCTGTACCTCGTGGGCGAGGTGCAGAACGTCTACAAGTCGCAAGGTGTCGAGATCCACGACAAGCACATCGAGCTGATCGTGCGGCAGATGCTGAAGAAGGTGCGCGTCGAGAGCGCCGGGGAGACCAAGCTGCTGCCGGGCCAGCTCGTCGACCGCGTCCTCTTGGAGCGCGAGAACGTGCGCGTGAAGAAGGAGAAGGGTGAGCAGGCGACCTTCGAGCCGATCATCCTCGGCATCACGAAGGCTTCTCTCGCGACTGAGTCCTTCCTCTCGGCGGCGTCGTTCCAGGAGACGACCAAGGTCCTGACCGACGCGGCTATCGAGGGCAAGACCGACCGCCTGCTCGGCCTGAAGGAGAACGTGATCATCGGCAAGCTGATTCCCGCCGCAACCGGGCTCAAGCAGTACCGGCAGATCTCGATCGAGCCGACCGAGCCGCTTCCCGTGACGTTCGCTCGACCGGAGGCAGAGGCGGAGCTGCTCGCCGCGCTCGAGGAGATCGGCGAGGGCGACGGGTTCGACCTCGACGCACTCGGCCTTCCGTTCGACGACGAGCTCTCGGTGGACGGCGCCAGCGATGTCGACGTCGCCGAGCTCGAGACCCCGGCGGAAGAGGAGTCGTAGTAGGACGCGGATGGGGTTAGACCCTCACAGGTCTGACCCCATCCGACTGTTGCGGGGCCAGGCTACGGGCCTGGCCCCCGCTCGGTTTGCCCGAGTACGGGCGAGCAGGAGCCTGTCTTCAACCAGACCCCTTGCGAACATCGTTCGTCAAGTCTTTGTGCTACCTCTAGCCGACTGTGAGACGGTTTCTCGTAGCAGCTCTCTGTCTTCTCGGAGCTCCCGCGGCCCTTGTGGGCTCGGCTGCTGCCCTGCCTGACGAGCTCTCCTGCGGCGTCGCCGATCCGCAACCGGCCTGGATCGATTTTGCGGACGGCTCGGTCACCTTCTGGCGCGAGCGCTTTGCGCGCCCCGGCGTCATCGTGGCCACGGGAGGTCCCGACCTCGCGGCCGAGGCGCGGACGGCCGGCGCCGCGACGGTGCATTGGGACATGTACCTGCGGAAGCGAGTCGGGACGCCGTCCGAGCCGGCGGATGCTGATCTGATCGCGCGCCGCGCGGACTCTCTCTTCGACTATGCGGTGTCTGTAAGCGGATGCGAGCGTCCACTGATCGCGCTCAACGAGATGTGGGGCGCCTCGCTGCCAACGCCACTGACGCCGACGGCAGAGCGCTACCGCGCGAATGTCCTCCGCTTCGTGACCCGTCTCTCCGAGCGCGGCGGCCGCCCCGCGTTGCTCGTGTCGAGCGAGCCCTTCACTGGTGGTGACGCGGCGACGTGGTGGCGGGCCGTGGGACAGGTGTCCGACATCGTCCTCGAGAAATACGCGAACGCGAACCTGATCTGGCGAGACGGCGCGGTCGACGGATCGCGGCGGCTCCGCACCGGCTATCGAGCATCCGCGGCGAAGCTGTTCGCGATCGGCATTCCTCCGTCACGCGTCGGGCTGATGATCGGCTTTCAGACCGGTGCCGGCGCCGGAGGGCGCGAGGGGCTGCAACCGCGCTCACGCTGGTTCGATGTGGCGAAGTGGCAGGCATTTGCTGCGGAGCAGGTGTCCCGCGAGCTCCACCTCACCCACGTCTGGTCGTGGGGTTGGGCTCAGCGCAACGAGCGGTCGAACGATCCGGACAAGACCTACGCGGCGTGCGTCTGGCTGTGGGCGCGCGACCCCGGCCTCTGTGACGCGCCCGACCTCCTCGGCAAGGAGCTCGACTCCGACCGGCGCACTGGCCAGATCGATCTCCCTGCGGGAGTCCGTTGCGTGTACGACGGAAATCCCCTCACAGCCTCGGGCGTTGCGGCGCTAGCGAAGATGACGGGCGATCGTGAGCTCGCTTTGACGGCCCTCGTCGTACGTGCGGTGGAGCGTGAGCGATCCGCGGTGGACACTTCTCAGATCCTTGCGATGGAGCGCCGCGTGATTGCCTCCCGCTTCGGCGGGAGCGTATCCGCCTACCGGGCGGCTCTCGCCGAAGTCGGCGCGAGCCTTGCCGTCGCACGGGGGGTCGTCGGCGACGAGCTCCGCCGCGCCGCGATCCAGCAGCGCCTCGTCACGCCGCGTCCGTCGAGCGCGAACGTCGTTCGTTTCCGGACGACGTTCGCGGGAGTTCCTGCTCGAAAGCTCGTCGTCTCGCCGGCGCCGAGTTGGTTGTCGGAAGGGACTGGGCTCGCGCTCGCCACGTCAGCGCCCCGCGCCGTCTTCGAGATCGCGACTCGCCGGTCGGCGACACTGCGGACGGCGGAGGGCGTCTTCACCGTACGCGCGCTGGAGGACACGACCTCGCTGGGCGCGGTGGCGCTCGCGGAAGTCCGGGCCGCGATCGTTCGTGAGCTCGTAAGCGAGCGACGCGCCGACGCGTACGTCGCCTGGGCGATTCGCCAGCAGAAGGCAGCCGAGAGCCGACTCGTGTGCGAGCGAGACCGGCTGCCTAGCCACGGCGTGGTCTCGCTCTCGAGCTTCGCGCCGTTCCTCTCGATGCACGAGGCCGGGATGAATCAGGACGGCACCCGCTAGCGACTCGGGCAGCGCTGCAGTCGCGAAGCGTTGGCTTCAGGGATCTGCTGGCGAACGGAATCCGCTAGCAGATTCCGTTCCTGACGCGCCAGCTAATGAGCCTCGCGCCGCGCCGCCGCGACGACGGTGTCGCGGCCGGACACCTTCGCAAGCCCGAGAGCCGCATCTGCGCGGCCGAGCAGCGCTGCGGCGTCGTCGCTCGGCAAGAGCTCCGTGGCGCCGGCGGAGATCGTGACGACGCCGACTTCCGGAAAGGGGCGCTCGCGTAGCGTCGCCTGCAGGCGCTCGAACAGCCGCTCGGCCTCGCGTGTGTCGCCGCGTGGAAGAAGCGCGCCGAAGCGGCCGCCCCCGATCCGGCACGGAAGATCGTCGCGGCCGGCAACGTCGCGCAGCAGCGCCGCGATCTGCACGAGGATGTCGTCCGCAGCCAGGTGGCCGACGCGCGCGTTGATCGTGGTGAGCCGATCGATGTCGAGCATGATCAGCGCCAAGGGCTCGCGTCGTCCTCGCGCGCGGCCGAGCTCGCGGTCGAGGAGCGCGTGAAACGCGCGGCGGTCGTACAGCTCGGTCAGAGGGTCGAGCTCGGGAACGGGATCGGCCTCGCGCAACTCGAGCGACGCTTCGAGCGCGGGCCGCGTGCCACTCACGACATCTTCGAGCGTCGTGATGTCCATCTCGCTGAAACGACGATCCGGCGCGCGTGTGAGCACGGCGAGCATCCCCTGTCCGTCCTCGGCGTCGAGCAGCGGCACAGCGAGGCCCGACCGGATCGGCGTGCTGCCGGGAGGCGTGGCCGCCTCGCCGTTGAAGGCGACCTGGAGAGCCCGCGCGCCTCGATAGTCGGGCACTCCCATGCGCCCGACCTGGGCGACCTCCGCCTGTGAGAGTCCCACGGTTGCGAGCATCGGCTCCTTGCTCGGCGCGGAGACCACGGCGACTGCGGCGTCGGCGGACATGCGCTCCTTGGCAAGCTCGAGCAACCGCATGACACCGTGCTCGGGAATTGCACGCGTCGCTTCTTCAACCGGCAACGCCATCGTCGGCTGCGGCCGGTTGAGCCCGTCGTTGAGTGTCTGGGCGAACTCGGCGAGCCTGTCGTCGTAGCGTCTGAGCATGGTGGCGACGATCTCCTCCTGCCGCCCCAGCAGCCGCCGTACGGCGACGAGGAAGAGGACGATGCACAGCGTTCCGAGCGCAACGGAGGCCGCGTAGATCGCGATCGTCATCTGGTCGTTCCTCCCCTTCCTCTCAGCGTTCCTGAACCCTAGATGCTTGATCGGAGATTCACGTCGGGCCGGATGACGGCCACGACGCGGCACGACCGGCTTGGTCGTAACCGCCCCCGGCTGTGCGCCAATCTTCGATCAAGCATCTAGTAGTATCGGGGCGACCGGTCGGCATTCCCAACGAGGGCTAGATCCGGGAGGTGGAGGGACTGAGGGGGATTCGGATGCTGATCGTCCTGGGGGCGATCGCGGCGGCGGGCTACGTCGTGTACCGCGTCCGCAGACAGCGCTGGAGCCGCGTCCCGGTCGGCGGTTCGCCGATCCCGACCGCGCGCTTCGAGCCGGCCCCATTCGCGTCGGAGGCTCCGGCCGAGGCCGTCGTTATGGTCGCGCCGGTGGACGGGACGCCCCCGACGGCTGTCACGCGTCCCGACTCGAACGGGTCGGCGAGCCCGATACCCGACGCTGACTCGAGCCCGAGGCCAACAAGCGCCCTCGGGCCAGTCGAGCTGCCGCCCAAGCGCCTGCTCTCGGGAACGACCCTGGCTGCTGTCGCCGCGCTCCTGGGTGTCGCGGCGATCGCGCTCGGCACCACGGCGCTCGTCACGAGCCTCGACTCGGACGACGTGACCGAAGCTGCGCCGCAAGCCACGACGGCGTCGGAGGCGGAGCAGGCTATCTCGCTCCTGTCGAAGCCGAGCACGCAGCGGGTGCCGATTGCCAACTCGGGCGGCCGGATCATTCTTGCCATCGGCGAGACGGGCCGCGGAGTTCTTGTTCTCGACGGCCTCGCGGCCGCGCCCGCCGGAAAGGCCTACCAAGCTTGGGTCATCAAGCCGAAGGCGAAGGCACCGGCGTCCGCCGCCGTCTTCTCCGGCATCGAGTCGATCGTGCCCCTGTCCGTCTCGGTCAAGGTGGGATCGGTCGTGGCCATCACGATCGAGCGCGCGGGCGGCGTGCCGGCTCCGACTCAGACGCCGAAGCTCGTCGCGCAGCCCGCCACATAGCGACCCCAGGACGGCTGCGAAGCGGACGCCTTTTGGAATTCGCCAGCAGCCGACTTCACACCCCGAGGCTGGCAATCCCGCCTCAAGATGAAGGGGTCTTGGTTCGCGCGACCGGAATCCGCGCTAGCGGATCCCGGTCTTGCGCCAAGCTAGGAACTCTGGCTTGCGCTGCGCGAGACGTCTGCGCGGTCTTTGCCGAGATCCTTGGCACGGTACAGGGCTCCGTCCGCACGCTCGAACAGTCCGGCTG
>JACDCN010000189.1 GCA_013817555.1 Actinomycetota bacterium | reverse complement strand
GTCCTACCCCAGAAAGTGCTGCGCACTTCCTGGGGGCCCCGAAACCTTGACCCGATATCTACCGATATCGAGGCTCCCTGCGTCCTCGCGCTGCTCGGTTTTCGCTCGGCCAAACGGCACCGAACTTCCCGGAGAGACCACTAGAGCAGAGGAAAGCCGAGCGCCCGCGCGGCCTCGGCCTGGTCGTGATCGCAGGTGACAAAGGCGAGCTCTTCGATGCGCTTGGCGTCGGATAGCTGCCGTGCGACGGCCAGGTGGATTGCGTCCAATGTCCGCACCCGATAGGCGAGAACGATGCGGCGGGCTTCAGGCAAGACACTCTCGGGTTCGAGCCGCACGAGACTAATCACGGTGCCGAAGTGTCGGTCGATCGTCTTCAGCACGCGTTCTGACAACGTTCTCCGCGCTCTGCCCTCTTCACGGCCCGCGCTAATTCGACCTGCGACAGCTCGGACGTCGCGACGGGGATGTCACTTGCCAAGAGCAGCGCCTCGAGGCTCTCGGATTCCCCCTCATCGGTCAAATGGAGGCGCGCAAGCCCACTCGTGGACCGACCACGGCGGCCGCGAACGGCCGCCGTGGCGCCTGGCGAACGCGATCCAGGCCGTTTCTAGAGCTTGTCGGAGTCGAGCGCGACCTCGAACATCTCGACCGAGGTACGAGCGCCCGAGCCGCCCGGCGGCGACATGCTGTTCATGTACTCGTCCACCATGCGTAGGTCGTCCTCCGTTTCGCAGAACGAGACGCCTGCCCCGCGACCGTTCTTGCGATCAACGAGCATCAACGAACGCTTGATCGGCGGCCCGTCTGCAGCTTCCTTGCCGGCCGCCATGCGCTCACGAATCTCGCCGATCCGCTCGTCCCAATTCTCCTCTGACCCTTCGAACCTTGCGATACGGACGTACATGGTGTTCTCCTTTGCTCGACAGGCGGAGTCTAGGCGCCGAGCGAAGGCTACGACGACGCGTTCGTGATGTTCGGTGAGGCCACGACGCTGTCGAGCCAGCGCTCGAAGAGCGCGCGTCCTGCGCAGCGCATCTCGTCCGCCCGTTCCTCGATCGCGGTCAAGAACGCGGGAGCGCCTTCTCGGCCCAGTGTGCGCTCGAGTGACGAGACGTACTCGGGCACCTCGGCCCACTCGCGCGCCATTGCGCCCGAGACCTCCAGATGGAACTGCACGCCGTAGGCGCGCTTCACTCGGAAAGCCTGGTTCGGATACGCGGGTGAGCCGGCAAGTCGCACGGCTTCCATCGGCAGGTCGAACGTGTCGCCGTGCCATTGAAGCGTGACGAGGTCGTCAAGCGCGGCGAATACCGGATCGCTGCGGCCCTCAGGAGTGAGCGTCACGGGGAGAAGGCCGACCTCCGGCTCCGGCCCTGGGTACACGCGCGCCCCGAGCGAAGCCGCGAGCAGCTGAACGCCAAGACAGACTCCCCAGAACGGGACGCCTGCCTGCACGGCCTCACCGATCAGCCGCTTCTCGCCACTGAGCCACGGCAGCTCGGCGTCGTCGGTCGCGGACATCGGCCCGCCCATGGCGACGATCGCGTCGAACTCGCGCCAGTCGGGAAGCGGCTCGCCCTCGTCGAGCTCGACGCGATGGAGCTCCGCCCCCCGCTCGCGCAGGACGTCTTCGAATACCCCCGGCGGCTCGCAGGCGATGTGCTGGAGGACGAGCGTCTGCAAAAAAGCCGGCTAACCGGCCGATGACGGCTGGCGAATCGAGTCGAGGATGCGGTCGAGGTCGTCCTGCGGAGGCAGCTGCCCCTCGGGGCTGACGTCGTCGACGACGCTCGGCAGCACGTCTGCCAGAGCGTCGGCCGCCTGCTCCTCCGAGATCCCGAGCTGTTGCGCGATGTCCGCAAGCTGCTCGCTTCCGAGGACCTCCCGCACCTCGTCGGCGCTCACTGGCTCGTTGGGACCTGTTCCGATCCAGGAGTCCGCCTTGGCGCCCATCCCCTTCTGCCGGAACCCGGACAGGAGCTTCTCGAGCCCCCCGCCGCCTAGGAGCCCAGCGAGCAGGGGCGCGAGCATCGCCAGCATCCCGCCGCGCTGACCGCCGAGGGCCCCGGACAGGATGTCGTTCAATCCGCCGGCCTGGCCCCTACCTCCCGTACCGCCGCCGAGAATGTCGTCGAGTCCGCTCATGTCTGCTCCTCTCCTACTCGGAATGTCCCTACGTTCTGCTCGAGCGCGCGTTTCGGGCAAACCGGTTCGCCCGAGCAGTGGGGACGACTCTGACAGATCCCCCGCCGGGTTGCAGCAGCGCCGTTCTCGTCGCTACGAAGGCCACCGTGCCTTTGGGGGGCCGTCCGCACAACGTGCTGCGATTGCCCTGCCTACGACCATCTCCGGTTCGGATGGCCAGGGCCCGTCGGGTGGTCGACTCCACACCAGAACTCGCGACCGACCGCCCGTCGAAGCGATTTCCTAAGGCGACCGTGACGTTCCACGCCGTGCGACGAAGAATGGACCGTTGCGCCGCTCCGGCGAACCGGTCTCTTCCATCTCGAACCGGCGCCACGTGGCGCCGTCGTCCGATGTCCAGGCGCTCGAATTCCTGTTTTCCTGAGCCGAGGATCAATCAGCACGCACCTCTCCGGCGTCCGGTGCGGCATGAGAAGCAGACGTCAGAAGGAGAACAGCAAGAGCCGCCGCGAGCGTAACGAGTGACGAACGTCGAGGATGGCTGCCTTTTCGTTGGTGATCGACACGTTCCGGGGGGTGCTACACCCTCCCCCGGCGGACTTCGATGCTGCGAGGGTTCAGTGTCCCGCGGGACGTTCCCAACCCTCGAGGACGGGCGGTGACCAGTCGGTGCCGACCGTCTTCGAGCCGGCGACCCAGGGGCCGAGCTCGGGCTGGGGGAACTTCGTGTGCTGCTCCTTTAGCTGGATGCCGTAGGAGTTCCCGGACTGGAGGTGCATGACGAGCACTTTGCGCGCGATCTCGTGCTCGCGTCCTTCCGGGATGTCGAAATAGATCTTGAGAAATGAATTGCTGTAGCGGTCGAAGACCGCCGGCGTGCCGTCCTCCTCGAGCAGCTCGATGTCCTCGAGCCAGTTCAAGTCTTCGCCGGGGGTTGCGGCCTCCAGGTCGACGTCTTCGATGAGCGAGACGTCCTCCTGGTACGGGAAGCGGCGTCCGGAGAGGAACTCCGCGTCGAGCGACTTGATCTTCTCGGGCTCGGAGTACGCGAGCTCATGGCCGTGTCCCGGTTCGCTCACTGCTCCACCGCCCTGAGGTCGGCGACCTCTGCCGGCACTTCGAGATCTTCTTCAGCCTTGATCGCGAGAAGGCGCTTGACCTCCGCCAGGATCTCCTGCTCGGTCTGGCCGACGGTGTAGCTCGTCCCCGCGAGCGGCACGCGTGCCATTGCCGACGCCTCGATCGTCAGCGCGGCGAGATCCTCGGGCTCGAGCGAGTGGACGTTCGTCTTTCCGCACGCCCGCGCGAGCATTTGCAGCTCCATGGTCAGCGTGGTCAGGAAGTTGTAGACGCGCTCGGATGCCTCCTCCACCACGAGGCGCTTGCGGAGCTCCGGGTCCTGGGTCGTGATCCCCACCGGGCAGCGACCGGTATGACAGTGGTAGCACTGTCCGGCCGGCACGCCGATCGTGCCCTCGTAGTCGGTGACGCCAGGGATCTCCTTGTTGCAGTTGAGCGCCATCAGGGACGCGTGTCCGAGGGCGACCGCCTTGGCGCCCAGCGCGAGGCACTTGGCCACGTCCGCGCCGTTTCGGATCCCGCCGGCGACAACGAGGTCGATCTCGTCCGCGAGACCCACGTCCTCGAGCGCGCGTCGCGCCTCGGGGATCGCTGCCATCAGCGGGATGCCCGTCTCCTCGGTCGCGATGTGCGGGCCCGCGCCTGTGCCACCTTCGCCGCCGTCCAGATAGATGATGTCCGGCCCGCACTTCGCGGCCATGCGCACGTCGTCGTAGACTCGCGCCGCCCCGAGCTTGAGCTGGATGGGCACCTGGTAGTCGGTCGCCTCGCGGATCTCCTGGATCTTCAGCGAGAGGTCGTCCGGCCCGAGCCAATCCGGGTGGCGCGCGGGCGAGCGCTGGTCGATCCCGGCGGGGAGCGAGCGCATCTCCGCCACCTGCTCGGTCACCTTCTGGCCCATCAAGTGGCCGCCGAGCCCGACCTTGCAGCCCTGGCCGATGAAAAACTCGATCCCGTCCGCGAGCATCAGGTGGTGCGGGTTGAACCCGTACCGGCTCTGGATCACCTGGTAGTACCACTTGGTCGAGTAGTCGCGCTCGGGCGGAATCATCCCGCCCTCGCCCGAGCAGGTCGCCGTGCCCGCCATAGACGCGCCCTTCGCGAGCGCCATCTTTGCCTCGAGGGACAGGGCCCCGAACGACATGCCCGTGATGTAGATCGGGATGTCGAGCTCGAGCGGCTTCTTCGCGAAGCGCGCGCCGAGCACCGTCTTCGTCTCGCACTTCTCGCGGTAGCCCTCGATCACGAAGCGCGTGAGCGTGCCGGGAAGGAACACGAGCTCGTCCCAGTGCGGCATCGGCTTGAAGATCGAGAAGCCGCGCATCCGATAGCGGCCGAGCTCGGCCTTCACGTGGATGTCGTTGATGACCTCCGGCGTGAAGATCCGGCTCCGGCCGAGGACGTTCTTGCTCGAAGGCGCGGTCTCGTCAGCCACCTAGATCACCAATTTCCTCTCCGCAGGCTCCAGCAGGTCGTAGTTGTAGAGCACCTTGCCGCAGACGAACTTCTGGAACTCGGGCGGGTCGC
>JACDCN010000188.1:2026-4770 GCA_013817555.1 Actinomycetota bacterium | reverse complement strand
CTTGATGCCCGCGTTGACGGCGGGAATGTACTCCCTCGGGATCTTTCCGCCGACGATCTTGTCGTCGAACTCATAGCCTCCGCCGGGCTCCTGTGGGTAGAGGTTGATGGTGACATCGCCGTACTGACCCGAGCCCCCGGTCTGCCGGACGAACCTACCCTGGATCTTCTCGGCCGGTCGCGAGATCGTCTCGCGGTAGGCAACCTGCGGACGCCCGACGTTGCCCTCGACGCGGAACTCCCGCAAGAGGCGGTCGACGATGATCTCGAGGTGGAGCTCGCCCATCCCGGCGATCAGCGTCTGACCCGTTTCCTCGTCCGAGGAGACGCGGAAGGTGGGGTCTTCCTCGGTCAGCCGCTGAAGAGCAGCGCCGAGCTTGTCCTGGTCCGCCTTCGTCTTCGGCTCGATCGCCACCGAGATGACGGGATCCGGGAACGACATCGACTCGAGCACGATCGGAGCAGACGAGACGGCGAGCGTGTCCCCCGTCGTCGTGAACTTGAGACCGACCGCCGCCGCGATATCGCCCGCGCCGATCTCCTCCCGCTCCTCGCGGTGGTTGGCGTGCATCTCGAGGATGCGGCCGAGTCGCTCGGTCTTGCCGTTCGTCGTGTTGAGCACTCGGTCGCCGGCCTTGATCTGACCCGAGTAGACGCGGAAGTATGTGAGCTTCCCGACATAGGGGTCGGTCATGACCTTGAACGCCAGTGCCGCAAAGGGCGCCTCGAGCGCGGGCGCCCGGGTGGCCTCCTCGGTGCTCGTCGGATCGACGCCCTGCACGGGCGGGACGTCCACCGGGCTCGGTAGGTAGTCGACGATCGCATCGAGCAGCGGCTGGACGCCCTTGTTCTTGAACGCCGAGCCGGCGAGAACGGGCGTGACGCGTCCGGCGAGGGTGCCCCGCCGAAGAGCACGGCGGATCATCTCAGGTGTGACCGCGGCCTCGTCCTCGAGGTAGGTCTCCGTGAGCTCGTCGTCGAACTCTGCGATGCTGTCGATGAGCGCGTGGTGCGCGGCTTGCGCCGACGCGATGAGCGCGTCCGGGATCTCTTCGATCGCGAACTCCGTGCCGAGGGCGTTCGAGTACGTGATCGCCTTCATCTCGACCAGGTCGACGACTCCGGCGAACAGCTCCTCGCTGCCGATCGGGAGGTGTATCGGGACGGGTATCGCGCCGAGCCGGTCGCGCATGGACTGGACGGCAGCGTCGAAGTCGGCGCCGGTGCGGTCCATCTTGTTGATAAACGCGATTCTCGGCACGGCGTAGCGGTCCGCCTGGCGCCAGACGGTTTCGGACTGAGGCTGGACGCCCGCGACGGAGTCGAAGACGGCAACGGCGCCGTCGAGGACGCGAAGGCTTCGCTCGACCTCCATCGTAAAGTCCACGTGCCCGGGCGTATCGATAATGTTGATCCGATAGTCGCGCCAGGACGCGGTCGTTGCCGCCGACGTTATCGTGATACCGCGCTCCTGCTCCTGCGCCATCCAGTCCATCGTCGCAGCGCCTTCGTGGAC
Organism: Actinomycetota bacterium; assembly: GCA_013817555.1. GTDB lineage: Bacteria > Actinomycetota > Thermoleophilia > Gaiellales > Gaiellaceae > GMQP-bins7. The sequence goes on along the minus strand of JACDCN010000188.1, from coordinate 3,255 downwards.
CTCTCCCATCTTGTGGGTGCGCCCCGTGTAGTAAAGGATGCGCTCGGTCGTCGTGGTCTTCCCCGCGTCGATGTGGGCCATGATCCCGATGTTGCGGACGCGGTCCAGCGCGACGGGTGTGGCAACGGCGCTCATCGCTTCAGCACCCAGCCCTACCAGCGATAGTGGGCGAAGGCCTTGTTGGCCTGCGCCATTCGGTAGATGTCGTCCTTCTTCTTGTACGCGCCGCCTTGTTGATTCAGCGCGTCGACAAGCTCGCCCGCGAGCTTCTGCGGCATTCCCTTCTCGCGCCGGTCCCTGGCGTTCTGCACGAGCCAGCGCAGCGCAAGCGTCCGCGCGCGCCGTTGCGGCACCTCGATCGGCACCTGATAGTTGGCGCCGCCCACACGGCGCGAGCGCACCTCGAGCACGGGCGTGACGGTCTTCACGGCCTGCTCGAGCACCTCGAGCTCCGGCTTGCCGGCCCGCTCGGACGCGATTCTGAGCGCGTCGTAGACGATCAGCTCTGCGACGGACTTCTTGCCGTCCAGCATGAGCCGGTTGACGAGCTGCGTGACCAGAACCGAGCCGTGGACGGCATCGGGCTCGAGCTGGCGAGGCTGAATCTCTGCGCGGCGGGGCACGGCTACGCCTTCTTCGCGCCGTACTTGGAACGCGCCTGGCGGCGCTCGGAGACTCCTGCCGAGTCGAGGCCGCCGCGGATCACCTTGTAGCGAAAGCCCGGAAGGTCCTTGACACGACCACCGCGGACGAGCACGACCGAGTGCTCTTGCAGGTTGTGCCCCTCACCGGGAATGTACGCGCCCACCTCCATGCTGTTGGTGAGGCGCACACGCGCGACTTTGCGTAGCGCGGAGTTCGGCTTCTTCGGCGTCGTCGTGTAGACGCGCGTGCATACACCCCGCTTCTGCGGCGCACCCCGGAGGGCCGGTGTCTTCGTCTTCACTTTGGGGCTCTTTCGCCCCTTGCGGACGAGCTGATTGACGGTGGGCACGCTAGCTCCTACTGAAGGTCGTATGAACTCACACAGAACGGCCAGCAGGCATGCGCTGCCCGCCAACCAAGCCGCGGGATGGTAGCAAAGAAGGGCTTTCTTCGTCCGTGACGCACGGCCGATACCCCTATTGCCGATTACCCCTATTACAGTGCGTTTCAGGAGGTGGCGAGCTGACCGAGACCACGATTGCCGTGCTCGCCATGTCGGGAGCAGCGCTCGCACTGGCGTGGGT
>JACDCN010000188.1:0-2016 GCA_013817555.1 Actinomycetota bacterium | reverse complement strand
CTCTCCGGGCGCGCACACGACGCAGGTTCGACGTCATGCTCGACCGTGTCGACGACCACATTGGGTCGATCTCGGACTCGCTACGCGACGCTCTCGACCGTTCGGACGAGATCAGGGCGGACGCCGTCCGAGAACACGAGCTGACATGGGAGGGGCTCGCGAACGCTCACGAGCGACTCGGGTACGAGGCCGAGCTCGAACGAGAAATCATCCGAGCTCGCACGACCCAACGGCCGCTTTCGCTGGTCGCGCTCGACGTGCACGATCTCGCCGGCTCCAAAGGCGTCGAACGTGTCGCGGCGGAGCTCTCGGCGCTGCTCGGGCGGGTCACGCGTACGAGCGACAGGGTCGTTCGCCGCGGAGACGAGGAGCTCGTGGTGCTGCTGCCCGAGACCACGGAGGACGGCGCGCAAGGCTTCTGTGGTCGGCTGCGCGCAGAGCTGAAGGAGTCGTTCGACAACCCGTCCAGGAAGTTGACCGTGTCGACGGGTGTGGTCGAGTGGAAGCCGGACGAGAGCATCAGGTCGTTCGACGCGCGAGCGCGACGGGCCGTCGGTCGCGTCAACGTGGAACCGTTCGAACGTCGCACGGATGCGCACGACCTGCCCGGCGCGGGATAGCACCGCCGGTCGCCGAAGTTCCCCCTGGCAGCATCCAGTTCTCTGAGTACAGTGCGATGGGGGTGCCTCGTTCGAGGGCCTAGCCTCCCCCGAACGCGTCACTACTAAGGAGTGCGGTGCAGGGAGAACTGGGGTTGGAGGTATGGCGACAGCCGTGGTGATCGCCGTCGTGGCGGCCCTCGTGGTCGTAGCGGCCGCGCTCGCGCTCGTCGTCGTCCGTCGGCTCTCGGCATCGGCGCCTGAGCCGAACGAGGGACTCGTACGCGCGGTTGACGAGATGCGGCTCAAGATGGACGAGCTCTCCAGCGATCTCTCCGAGGCGCTGGAGCGCGCGGAGCGCGAGAATCGTCGCAACCGGCTCTTCGGCGAGCTCGGCGGCTCGATCGATCTCGAGGAGCTGATGGATCGCGTGCTCGATGCCGCGATGGAGATCCCCGGATTCGACGCTGCGATGATGGTCGTCGAGGGGCACGGGGTAGCGCCGACCGTCGCGACACGGGGTATGAACCCGCAAGAGACGGCGAAACCCCCGACCTCGGGTGTCGCCGGGGCGCTCGCGGGAACCATCACGGTCACGTACCGCTACGGCCGCGACCGGGAGCTGCCGGACTCGGAGCTCATCTCCGGAGGGGTGTTCATTCCGCTCATCGGACGCGAGCTGAGCCCTGTCGGGACACTGTCGCTCTTCTGGCGTTCGCGCGACTACGAGCCCCAGCCAGAGCACATCGAGCAGGCCGAGAGCCTCGTCGAGTCCAGCATTCCCGCGCTCGAAAACGCGCGGCGCTACGGCGAGGCGCGCAAGCTAGCCGAGACTGACGCGCTCACCGGCCTCTACAACCAGCGCTACTTCCACGAGACCCTGCGCCGCGAAGTGCTGCGCGCTCAGCGCTATGAGCGCTCCCTCGCACTCATCGTCTTCGACGTGGACGACTTCAAGTCGATCAACGACAAGGTCGGTCACCTGGCGGGCGACCGTGTTCTCGCCCAGGCAGCCGATCGGCTGCGTGAAGCGGTGCGCTCTGTGGACGTCGCCGCCCGGATCGGAGGCGACGAGTTCGCCGTGATCCTTCCCGAGTCGGGCGCTGACGACGCCGACCAGCTCTACCGTCGCGTTCAGAGCTCGATGCGAGGGACTTCACTCGGCCCGGCCGAGGATCGGCTGCGTCTGTCTGCGGGTATCGCCGAGCTCCAGCACGGCGACACCGCAGCCGGACTGTTCGAGCGTGCGGACGGAGCCCTGTACCGTGCCAAGGATCTCGGCAAAGACCGCGCAGACGTCTCGCGCAGCGCAAGCCAGAGTTCCTAGCTTGGCGCAAGACCGGAATCCGCAGCTAGCGGATTCCGGTCGCGCGAACCAAGACCCCTTCATCTTGAGGCGGGATTGCCAGCCTCGGGG
>JACDCN010000187.1 GCA_013817555.1 Actinomycetota bacterium | reverse complement strand
GACCGGAATCCGCTCGCGCGGATTCCGGTCGCGCGGGTAGACCCCTTCATGTGGTGCCCGAAGACGCGGACGCTCCGGGGTGTGAAGTCGGCAACCCGGAAGGCTTTCGCAACTAAGCTAGGGCAGTGGCCGAGTTGACCGGAAGCTGCCTGTGCGGGGGAGTGCGGTTCGAGGTGACCGAGCCGTTCGAGCGCGTCGCAGCGTGCCACTGCGAGAGCTGCAAGAAGCTTTCCGGCGCCGGCGGCACGGTTAGCGGTCGCGTGCGCACCGAAGCCATCCACCTCATCGCGGGCGAAGACCTGGTCAAGAGCTTCCAGCCCACTGAAGGCTCAACGAAGACCTTCTGCTCGACATGCGGATCGAACCTCTTCGGCGCCGGCTGGCCGGAATCCGAGCACACCAGCGTGCGCTTGAGCGCGCTCGAGGAGCCCTACGAGGGTCGAATCGGGTCGCACATCTTCGTCCGCTCGCTCGCGCCCTGGGAGGTACTGCCAGACGACGGCGCGGAGCGGTTCGAGGTGCGCGGCGCCTGACCCCGTTCATCCTCGTGATCGCGGCGAATGAACTCGTGCCACTGACCGTAGTGGCGAACGAGCTCGAGGCGGAGATGATTTGCGGGCTGCTTGCGACGGAAGGCATTGAGTCCATGCAGCGGAAGACCGACTTCGCAGCTGCGGCTTGGCAGGTAAGCCCGGCCGGCGGTCCGCGCGAGATTCTGGTCTATGCCGGTGACCTCGAGACTGCGCGTGAGCTCATCGCAGATGCTCAGTGAACCCGGCTGGGCTGGCGAGCCGACTCCATGAACGCCTAAGTCGGCTAGCCCGACCTTCGCGGTACGCTCCTACGCATGAGTAGCGGCGCGTATCTCATGAGCCTCGGCCTCGTTCGCTACAGCGAGGCGTTTGCTCTCCAACGCTCGCTCGCCGGCGCGGTCGCGCAAGGCGCGATCCCGGAGACGGTGATCTTCCTCGAGCATCCGCCCGTGGTCACGGTCGGGCAGCGAACCGAGACGGAAGAGCTCCACATCCCCGAGAACGCCGAGGTCGAGATCGTCGAAACCGACCGCGGCGGGAAGTCCACATTTCACGGGCCCGGTCAGCTCGTCTGCTATCCGATTCTCGACCTCACGAAGCACGGGAAGGACGTCAAGCTCTACGTCCGGAACCTGGAGGAGGCGCTCATCCGGACTCTCGCCGCCTTCGAGCTCGGCGGCGAACGGATCGAGGGCTTGACAGGCGTCTGGATGACGCGGCCCCCACGGAAGATCGCGTCGATCGGCGTGCATGTCTCCCACTGGGTCACCACCCACGGCTACGCCCTTAACGTCGATCTCGACCCAGCTCCGTTCACGGAATGGATCACCGCGTGCGGGCTCGAGGACACCGCCTTCACGACGATGGCGCGCGAGCTCGGGCGGCCGATTACCGTGGAAGAGGTGCGGCCGGCAGCGATTGCGGCAATCGGGGAGATCTTCGGACTAGAGCTCGATGAGCTCCCGGCCGACGAGGGCGCGGGCCTTTGGTCGCAGCCGATCCACGCCTCGCTTGCAGCCAGATGAACGAGAAGCTGGAGGCTTCCGCACGGTTGTACGAGGAGGCTGCGAAAGAGCTGGATCTCGCGGCACGCCACTGCGAGGTCGCCGCCCAGCACTTCCGCGACAACCTCGTGCCGCGCGGAGCTGCCCATGCGTGGGCGGTGCGCGGGCATCTGCTCGAGGCCGAGGCGCGACTCGACGAGCAGGCACGTGAGCACAGCCGCCGATCGAGCGTCTGAGACGAAAGCCAACTGAGACGAAGTCTGGGGCCAGGCTCCAGCCTGGACTCGGCGCACCTTAGCCCGGGAACTCGTCGGGGCAGGGGATGGGCTTGTCGTCGGGGAAACGCGCGTAGGCCTCCATAGGATCGGTCGTCTCCGTCTCCGCGCCGGCGCCGTACCGGAGCGCGAGCTCGCTGACCGGATAGAAGATGCCGCGCCCTTTCCGTCGCGCGCCTAAACCAAGGACGACGCAGGGCCCGTCGCCAGCGCCGACGAAGATGTGCTCGGTCCACGGCAGGCAGTGGACGGTCCCACGCGCGCAGGCGCCGCTCCTGGCCTTCGATCAGAAGCAGGCATTCGCCGGAGAGCACCAGGAAGTCCTCCTGGGCATCTTCGCCGTGGTACATCGCGCTCGGCTCGCCGGGGCGCAAGATGCCGAGACCGAAGCCGAGCTCCGAGAATCGCGCATTCGCGCTCTCGAAGGACGTGTAGAGACCGAGACCGTCGGACTCGAACCACTGCGCGTCGCGCGCATTGAGCACGAACCAGCCTTCTCCGGCCGGAGCGGATCCCGTTTCGGTCTGCTCGAGAGGGGACTCCGGTACCACCGTCTCTAGACTAGTCAGGCAATGCAGAAGTCGTTGCCAGTCGCAGAACGCCCGCGCCGGCCCGAGTGGATGAAGGTGCGCGCGCCGAGCGCCAACTCGCGCTACCACGAGGTCAAGAGCCTCATGCGCGAGGGCCAGCTCGTCACCATCTGCGAGGAGGCGCGCTGCCCGAACATCGGCGAGTGCTGGGGGCGCGGGACGGCGACGTTCCAGATTCTGGGCGACACCTGCACGCGCGCCTGCCGCTACTGCTACGTCCACTCGGGGAAGCCCGACGAGCCGCCGGACCTGTTGGAGCCGCTCCGACTCGCCCAGGCCGCGCACCAGATGGGTCTCTCCCATGTCGTCGTGACCTCAGTCGACCGCGACGACGTCCCCGATCGCGGAGCCGCCCACTACGCGGCGACCATCCGCGCCCTCCAGCGCAAGCTGCCGGACGCGACCGTGGAGATCCTCACGCCCGACTTCCTCGGGGTCGAGGAGGAGGCGCTCACCACAGTCCTCGATTCACGCCCTGACATCTTCGGCCACAACATCGAGACCGTGCGTCGCCTGCATGCGCGGATGCGTGGCGCGAAGGCGAGCTACGACAAAGCACTCTGGCTCCTCCAGCGGGTCAAGGAGGTCGCGGAGTACCGAGTAATGACGAAGTCGGGGATCATCGTCGGGCTCGGGGAGACGAACGACGAGGTCGTGGACACGATGCGCGATCTCCGCACGCACGAAGTCGACGTCGTCACGATCGGCCAGTACCTCCAGCCCTCGCCAAAACACGCGGCGATCGACCGCTGGGTGCATCCGGACGAGTTCCGCTGGTTCAGGAAGCAAGGTGAGGCGCTCGGGTTCGGCTCGGTGTTCTCAGGACCGCTCGTCAGGTCCTCGTATCGCGCGGACGAGCAGCGCCACGCAGCCGAGACAGGCCGCGGCGCGGTCGCGTATTGAGACACGAGGGGCTGCTCGGACGCAACCCCCCTCGTGATCAGTCAACTGATGCGAGTCAGCTCAGGCGACGATGACGATGTCGACGACTTCACTCCCGGGAACCGTCGCGAGAATCCAGGCAAGAACCGCTTCGGTATCCGTACGGAACGCGAAGTCGGTCCCGCGGCACCACGGATTCAAGCCGAATGACGTAACCGCGACGATCGTGTTCGTGTCCGACGGATAGAACACCGGGCCGCCCGAGTCACCGGAGCACGTCCCGCCGCGATCGCCTCCGTTGCCGTTCGTCTGTAGGTTGAAGCCCTGGTTGAGGCCGCCCTTCACGTTGACGAGCTTCGACTCCGCCATGAGCCGTGAGCGGAGCGACTCGAACGCCACCGGGCTCGAGTACGACAGTCCGTACCCGCTGACGGTGAAGGTGATGTCGTTGTGGCCCCGCTTCTCGTGCAGTCCGTCCAGCGTCCCGGCAGCCGCAAGCGATCCGTATTCCGGGAGAGCTATCGCTGATCGAGGATGACCAGGCCGGCATCCTTGGTGTCCGGAAAGCCGGCGAAATCGTCGAAGCCGTAGTTGTAGAGCTCGTCGGAGGTCGCACACAGCGAGCCGAGCGTCCCTGCTGCGCAGGTGTCCGGATATCCCGTGACGGGGTCGCTCGTTCCGTCGAACCTCGCGCCGGCGTCCTGTTGAAAGTACACCCGCGCGGTCGTTGCGCCGTCGGTGCAGTGACCGGCTGTGAGAAAGACGATCGGTGTCAGCAACGAGCCCGAGCAGCGGTGGCTGAACTCGCCCTCCTCGTCATAGAAGACCACGAGCCCCACGAACGGATGCTCGAAGTCAGGGACGTTAGTTCTTGGTAATCGCTCCGGCCGGAGCGATCCCGATGGCGAGCGCCGCGGCAAGAACGGCCAACGACGCGATGAGCTTTCGCATATCGACTCTCCCCTTCGTTGTGGCGCGACCCTAATTCGGGCCGCTATAGACGTAGGGTAGGCCTACCCGTTACCGTGCCTGGCTAAAACTGTGCCTGGCTAAAACTAGAGCTACTCGTGGGGCTTCGCCATCGAGCGATAGTCGAGCGCCTCATCCAGCGTGACATCGTCGACACCGGCTTCGCGAGCGATGTCGCGCAGCGAGCGTCCGGACGCGGCCGCCTCCTTCACGATCTCCGCGCCCTTGTCGTAACCGATGTGTGGGTTGAGCGCCGTCGCGGCCGAAAGCGTGAGCTCGGCATAGCGCTCGAGCTGGTCGCGGTTCGCTTGGATCCCGTCCACGCACTTCTCGGCCAAGAGACGGCTCGCGCTCGCAAGCAGCGCGATCGACTGCAGGAGGTTGCGGGCGATGAGCGGGACGTACACGTTCAACTCGAACTGCCCGTTCATGCCGCCGACCGTGACAGCGGTGTCATTACCGATCACCTGTGCGGCGACCTGCGTGACGACCTCGGGGATGACCGGGTTGACCTTCCCGGGCATGATCGAGCTTCCC
>JACDCN010000186.1 GCA_013817555.1 Actinomycetota bacterium | reverse complement strand
GTGATCGAGCTCGCGACGTAGAAAGCGCCGAGAGCGCCGCCCAGCCACGCCCACCACGGTGTTGCACTCACGCGTTCGGCGCTGGGTAGGCCCCGGACGAAGAGCACAACGAGAGGAAGCAAGACCAGAACGCCCACGACGAACGAGACGAGCGCTGCACGCAAGGGACTGCCCAGGTACTCGGCGAGCTGCGCGTTGACTCCCGCCTGGAACGGGAGCATCGCGCCGGCGGCGAGGCCGAAGAGGACGAAGGCCCAGATCACGCCACTCGATTCGCCTCGCGAGTCAGCTTCCCTGGCGTTGACCCACAGATGAGCGGATAATCGTTGCTTCCGAGAGAGCGAACACGGGAGAGCACATGTCCTTGAGCTTCGGCGTCACCGTCCTGCCCGATCCTCCGCCGAGCCGGCTCGTCGAGCTCCTGCAGCTCGCGGAGTCACACGGCTTCGAGTACGGATGGACGTACGACTCGCACCTCCTCTGGCAGGAGTCGTTCCCGCTCCTCACGCTCGCGGCCCAGGCGACCTCGACAATGAAGCTCGGGCACTGTGTGACCAACCCAGGCACGCGCGAGCCGACCGTCCTCGCAAGCGGTTACGCGACGCTCCATGACATTTCCGAGGGGCGGATGGTGATGGGGATCGGGCGCGGTGACTCGGCCAGGCGCACCATCGGGCAGCAGCCGGTGAAAGTCGCCGAGTTCGAGCGGCGTCTCGCGATGATCAAGGACTTCATGAACGGCCGCCCGGTCACTTGGAACGACAAGGATCTCGAGCTCAAGTGGGTGCGACCCGAGCTCCCCGAGATCCCGATGTGGGTGGCGGGCTACGGGCCGAAAGCGCTCGCGGTGGCTGGTCGGGTCGGAGACGGCGTCATCATCCAGCTCGCCGATCCCGTGATCGTCAAGTGGATCATGGACACCGCACGCGAGTCAGCGGTGGAGGCAGGCCGCGATCCGGACGCGCTGCAATGCATCGTCTGCGCACCGAGTCACATCTCCGACGACATGGCTGAGGCACGTAATCAGGTTCGGTGGTTCCCGGCCATGGTCTCGAACCATGTGATGGACTTGATCGAGCGCTATGGGTTCGAATCGGACATCCCCAAGGAGCTGACAGAGTTCGTTCGCGCGCGAAAGTTCTACGACTACGAGGAGCACTCGCGTGTGGGCGCAAAGCACGGTGAGTTCGTCACCGACGATATCTGCGATCGTTTCTGCGTCCTCGGCACTCCCGAGCAGGCGGCTGCCAAGTTGAAGGAGCTCGAGGCAGTCGGCGTCGACCAGTTCAACATCTACCTCATGACCGAAGGCCAGGAGGAGACGCTCGCCGCCTACGGACGCGACATCATCCCGCAGCTGGCGGAGGTGGCCAAATAGCGACGCCCGAGCACGAGCAGGCCGAGGCCTGGCGCGCGGCCGCCGCAGGCTGGGAGCGGCAGGCCGCGCTCGTTCGTGACGGAACGCGCGAGCTCGACGAGCGACTCGTGACCTTGCTCGCTCCTGTTCCGGGCGAGACCGTGCTCGAGCTAGCTGCCGGCCCCGGCGACACGGGCTTTCTCGCAGCCGCCGTGCTCGGTTCGGCCGGTCTCTTGCTCTCGTCCGATGTCGCGCCGGAGATGGTCGACGCGGCCCGCCGACGCGCTGACGAGCTGGGCGTCGAGAACGTCGAGTTCCGGGTAGAGGATGCTTCCGCGATCGATCTCCCGGACGACGCCGTCGACGGCGTAATCTGCCGTTTCGGGATCATGCTCGTACCCGATCCCGAACGCGCTCTCTCGGAGATCGCACGCGTGCTCCGGCCGCAAGGTCGCGCCGTCCTCGCCGTCTGGGCTTCCTCGGACGCCAATGACTGGATGACGGCAGCCGGCCGGTCAGCCGTCGAGCTCGGATTCATAGAGCCGCCCGATCCGAGGGCACCTGGTCCGTTTCGACTGGCGGATCCCGACGAGCTGCGCCAGCTCGTGATCGGCGCCGGATTTCGAGTCGAGACGCTCGAGGACGTAGGGGTTCTCTGGCGCGTGCCTTCCCTCGACCAGTGGTGGGCGACGACTCGAGACTTGTCACAGATGCTCACCACTCTCGTCGAGCGCCTGGCGACAGAAGACGTGAAAGCCCTACGCGACGGCGCCGAGCGGCGCTTGGCGAAGTACGTCGCAGCGGATGAATCGCTCGAGGTGCCGGGCCTCGCGCGGGCCCTCCTAGCAGTCCGCGCGCCGAGTTAGAAGATCGTTTTCCCCAACGCGCTCGCGACGAGCTCGACCGCGGTCAGCGCCGTGGTGTTCTCCCGGTCGAGGATCGGGTTCACCTCGACCATCTCGAGCGAGCCGGCAAGACCGGACTCGGAGACGAGCTCGAGCGCGAGATGCGCCTCCCGATAGGTGAGCCCCCCTCGCACCGGAGTACCCACACCGGGTGCGACGACCGGGTCGAGCACGTCCATATCGAAGGAGACATGGACGAATCCGCCGCCCGCGACCCGATCGAGCGATTCGCGCACCGCACGTTCGATGCCGATGCGGTCGATCTCGCTCATGGTGAACACGCGCACGCCTGCCTTTCGAAGCAGCGCTCGCTCGCCCTCGTCGAGCTGGCGGGTGCCGATCAGCGCGACGCGCTGCGGATCGACGGCGGGAAGCGGCCACGCATCGCTCTCGAACTCTGGTCCGGCGAGCCCGAGCGCTGCCGCGAGCGCCATACCGTGGACGTTCCCGCTCGGGCTGGTCTCCGGCGTGTTGATGTCGGAGTGGGCGTCGATCCAGAGCACGCCGCCCGGTCCGTGCACCGAGGCAAGCCCGCCGAGAGTTCCTATGGCGACCGAGTGATCCCCTCCTAGGACGAGCGGTATCTCGCCGCCGGTGGAAGCGTCGGCGACCAGTGCGGCGACACGCGCACATGTCTCCTTGATCTCGGGAAGGAAGCGCGCGCGCTCGTCCCCGAGAGCCGTGGCCTCCGGCTCGGGGCTCGCGACGTTGCCGAGGTCGCGCACCTTGTAACCCAGGCTCCGCAGCCGTTCCTCGAGCCCCGCCGCTCGCATCGCAGACGGTCCCATGTCGACTCCGCGCCGTCCCTGGCCGAGGTCGAGAGCGGCGCCGATGATCGCAATCCGCCGTTGCGGGGTGTCGCTCACAGCGCAAACGGTAACGCGAGGCGCGGCTACACTGCTCTGCCGCGGCGAGGTAGCTCAGCTGGTAGAGCACACGGCTGAAAACCGTGGTGTCGCCGGTTCAAGTCCGGCCCTCGCCACTTTCACACGTTGCCTCGCGCTTCTGATCTCCGGCCCTTGTCTGTAACCCCCGAGCTCGGCTCGAGCAACCGGCTTCGACCGGATCTCGGGTCGCACGCTGATACGGTCGCCGGGATGGAGCTCGCGTTCCTCCCGGCGACCGAGCAGGCGAGGCTCATCCGGGACGGAGAAGTCACCGCGCTCGAGCTCGCAGAGCTCTACCTCGAACGAATCGACCGGATCGACCCCGAGCTCAATTCGTTTGTCACCGTCCGCGGCGAGGAGGCTCTTGAGGACGCGAGAGCAGCCGACGCCTCCCAAGGCGACGGCCCGTTCCATGGCGTTCCAATCGCGGTCAAGGACCTGACGGCGACGAAGGGCATCCGGACGACGTACTCGAGCCGCGCATTCGCCGACAACGTCCCTGACTTCGACACCGCCGTCGTTCGGCGACTGCGCGAAGCCGGCTTCGTGATCCTGGGCAAGACGAACACCCCGGAGTTCGGGACGGTCGCGTTCACCGAGTCGGAGCTGAACGGGGCCACGCGGAACCCCTGGAATCCCGAGCGCACGCCCGGCGGCTCGAGTGGCGGCGCCGCAGCGGCGCTCGCAGCCGGCCTCGTTCCGCTCGCGCACGGGACGGACGGGGGCGGCTCGATCAGGATTCCCGCCTCCTGCTGCGGCGTCTTCGGTCTCAAGCCCACGCGCGGTCGCGTCTCCAGCGCGCCGTTCCCGTCGCTCGAGGGACTCTCCACCTCGGGCCCGATCACCCGCTCCGTCGCAGACGCGGCCACGTTCTTGGACGTCGTGGCCGGCTACGAGCCGGGGGATCCCTGGTGGGCGCCTCCGCCCGAGCGGCCGTTTGCCAACGAGCCCGGCACTCCGCCGGGTCGCTTGCGGATCGCGGTGACCGCCGAGCCGCCCCTCGACGTACCCGTGCATGCGGACTGCAAGGCTGCGCTCGAAGCAGCCGCAGAGCTTCTGGCCAACCTCGGTCACGAGGTCTTCGAGGCGACGCCTCCCTGGACGGGAGCAGGACTGCTCGACGCGTTCATCACCGTCTGGCAGGTCAGCCCCGCGCTCTACCCCGTCGACCCCGAGCTCCTGACGCCGCTGAACCGCGGGCTCGTCGAGTCCGCCCGCAAGAGCTCCGCGGCTGACTACGCGCAAGCAGCGTTCCACCTCCAGACGGCATCACGCCGCATCGTCGCGTTCTGGCAGCAGGTCGACATCGTTCTCACCCCCACGCTCGCGCTTCCCCCAGTCCCGATCGGCTGGCAGGAGGAAGGCGTCGACGGAGCCATCGAGCAGCTCCGGCGGAACACGGTGTTCACACCCTTCACCGCGATCGCCAACCTCACGGGACTACCGGCGCTGTCAGTCCCTCTCCACTGGTCGAGCGAAGGTCTACCCATCGGCGTGCAGGCGATCGGCCCGCCGGCGGGCGAGGGGGTCCTGCTTCGCCTCGCAGCGCAGGTGGAGGAAGCGCGACCATGGGCGGCAAGACGTCCACCGATTGCGTAGAGGCCGCGAAGGCGGCCCTTCAGGGATCTTGCGCGTCCGGAATCCGCG
>JACDCN010000185.1 GCA_013817555.1 Actinomycetota bacterium | reverse complement strand
GAGATACGTCCATCCCAGCCGCCCGGATCGCCAACCCCTGCCAGCTCGTGGTCGCTGACGTTCGGGCGGCGGCGTCCGCATAGGACGACCTGCCCGTGGACGAACTGTCCGCGAATCGTCACACGCGCAGTGCCAAGCACTTTCAAACGACGCCGCGTTACGACTGGATCGAGCGCGCTGTCGCCCGCAGCATCTCGACGCCGAGCTCGAGATCGTTGACCGCGATGCGCTCGTTCGCCGAATGCACGAGCTTGGTCGCGTCCACCGCGTCCATCTCCTTGATCGGGAAGAAACCGTACGCGACGGTGCCGAACGCGGTTCGGAGGTAGTGGCTGTCGGTGAAGCCGGGGCAGGCGATTGGAGCGAGTCGCGCATCGGGCTCGATCTCTGAGACGAAGCTCTCGATCGCGTCCCACAGCGGCGTTCGCAGGTCCGACCGGGTTCCACCGGTCGCGCTTACCCATTCGAGGTCGTAGTCCCCGGCACCGAGAGCCGCCCGGATGAGCGGCTCCGCGTCGGCGGGTGTCTGCTCCGGCAGCAGCCGGCAGTCGACCGTCACCTCGCAGAGCGCCGGGATCACGTTCACCTGGTGCGAGGCGTCGATCATCGTCGGGGAAAGGGTCAGCGCCAGCAGCGGCTGGACGAGCGCGGGCAGCAGCGGATGCAGCTCACCGGCTCGGGCGAGGGCCTCCTCTACCGGGGGTGTTTCACCGAGAACCGCTTCGAGAAATCCGCGCGCTTCCGGGATGAGCTCGGGAGCGGGCTGGTAAGCGCCGAGGGCCTCGACGTAGCGCGCTGCCTTGACAAGCGCGTTGTCGGCGATTCCGGGCATCGAGGCATGGCCGCTCCGGCCGTGGACGCGGAGCTTGAAGGGCGCTGACATCTTCTCGGCCGTCGCGCAGAGGTAGACGGGCTTTCCGCCCAGGTCAAGGCGCTCGCCTCCGCCTTCGTTGACCGCGTAGTCGCAGCGCACCGCGTCCGGATGCGCATCGACCAGCCAGCTCAGGCCCCATCCGTCGCCGACCTCCTCGTCTGCGACCACGATGAGGAGCAGGTCGCCCGACGGAACGAAGCCCTCGCGGCGAAGCGAGGCGAAGGCAACAGCCGAGGCGGCCACCTGTCCCTTCATGTCGAGGGCGCCGCGGCCCCATACCTCTCCATCGACGACGTCGCCGGACCACGGATCTCGATCCCACTCGGCGGGGTCGGCGAGAACGGTGTCTGTGTGGGAGAGAAACGCAAGGGAAGGCCCGTTGCCTCCGGGGATCCGCGCCACGAGGTTCGCCCGATGAGGCTCCCGTGCAAAGAACTCGCAGTCGATCCCGTCGCGAGCCAGGTAGTCACGAAGTAGCTCAGCCGCGACCGTCTCGTTGCCGGGCGGGTTGACGGTGTCGATACGCAGGAGCCCCTGCAAGAGCCCCGTTACTTCCTCGCGGAGGCTCACTCCGTCGAAGCCTTCGAGAGCGCCGTCAGCTCGTTTCGAACCTCCCACAGCTCCGGGAACGACGTCTTGGAGACGAGGCGTCCGAGGAGCTCGACGGGCGTTCCCTGAGTTCCCACCACCTTGTCGCCGATCACGCGCGCGACCACCTGGTAATGGCGCAGGCGCCAGTGCTGTGCTTGCTCGTCGAGCTCCATGAGCGCCTCCGCGAGCCGGTAGAGGTCCTCATGCGCGCGTCCCTGCACGTACAGATCCGCAAGCGAGAGGCCGGCTGCGCGGCGTGCGGCGTGGAAGGCCTGTCCGAGCCGGGGGAATACATGCCGAAGCGCATTCCAGCCCGGTGAGTCGAACCCCGATCCGTGCCCGAGCACCTTGCGGATCTCCTGATACTCCCAGGGAGACATGTGCTCGAGCATGTCCAGCTGTGAGATCACGTACCGGATGCAGAGCGAGGACCGGTCGAGAAGACGAAGGGCGCCCTGCAGGTCGCCCTCCTCGATTAGCCGCGCCGCCTCTGCGGCGTCGCTAGCGGCCAGCTTCAGCCAGAGCTCGGAAGCCTGGTGCGTGACCTGGAAGAGGAGCTCGTCCCGGTGCACCCAGTCGTCCGGGCCTTTCTGGAGCGCGAGCAGGCCCTCCGTATTGAGGTAGCGCTCGTAGTCCGAGGGGGCGCGACCTTCGAGAACAGGCTGTGAGTAGTCCTCGGGCTCCGGGCCAGGATCCGAGTGCGGGGCCACGGCCGGAGCATACTTCGCGGCATGGCAGACCTCTTCACAGAGGCCGCGAAGGAGCGGCAGGCGGAGAACGCGCCGCTCGCCGTCCGGCTCCGACCGCGCACGCTCGACGAGCTCGTGGGGCAGCAGCATGTCCTGGGGCCGGGTTCCGCGCTCCGGCTGGCGATCGAGCAGGACCGCCCGCCGTCGATGATCCTGTTCGGGCCGCCCGGCACGGGCAAGACGACGATCGCACGCATCGTGGCCGAGCGGACCGGGGCAGCCTTCGAGGAGATCTCCGCGGTGTCAGCTCGCGTGGACGACGTCCGCGGCATCATCGCGGGGGCGCGCGACCGGCTCGGCGCGAACGGCCTCCGCACGATCCTGTTCATCGACGAGATCCACCGCTTCAACAAGGCGCAGCAGGACTCGGTGCTGCACGCGGTCGAGGACGGTCTCGTGACGCTGATCGGGGCCACGACCGAAAATCCGTACTTCGAGGTCAACTCGGCGCTGCTCTCGCGCTGCACGGTGATCGAGCTCCAAGCTCTCTCGGACGAGGACATCGCGGTCATTGCCAAGCGGGGAGCTGCAGCGCTCGAGACGGAGATCTCCGACGACGTCGCCGGGGTGATCTCCGGGCGTGCCGGCGGCGATGCCCGCGCAGCGCTCCAGATCCTCGAGCTTGCGCACGCGACGGCACGAGCCGAGGAAGTCCCGCTCGCCGAGAGCCACGTTCTCGACGCCTCCCGCAAGCGCCCGCTCCTCTACGACCGCAAGGGCGACCAGCACTACGACTTCGCCTCGGCTTTCATCAAGTCGATGCGTGGAGGAGACGCGGACGCGGCGGTCTACTACCTCGCGGCCATGCTCGAAGCGGGAGAGGACGCTCGTTTCATCGCCCGGCGTATGGTCATCCTCGCCTCCGAGGATATTGGCAACGCCGACCCGAACGCTCTGGTCGTCACCGTCGCCGCGGCTCAGGCTCTCGAGCACGTCGGGCTCCCCGAAGCTCAGCTCAACCTCGCCCAGGCGGCGATCTACCTCGCTCGCGCGCCGAAGTCCAACGCTTCGGCAGTCGCGATCTGGGAGGCGCGCCGCGACGTGCGCGAGCACGGAAACGCGCGGCCGCCAGCGATGCTGCGCTCGACCGGGCACAAGGCCGGCGCAAAGGCTCGCGGCCACGGCGAGGGGTACCGCTATCCGCACGATGACCCCGCCGGGTTCGACGTCTCGTACCTCCCGGACGAGCTCAAGGGCCGTCGTTACTATCGGCCGAGCGGCCAAGGGGAGGAACAGGCGAATGACGATGAGGACAGGTGAGACAGCGCCCGAGTTCGATCTCTCGGTGACTCCCGAGGAGCGCGTACGGCTCTCCGACTTCCGCGGCCGCTCGAACGTCCTCCTCGTCTTCCACCCGTTCGCGTTTACGCCCGTCTGCGAGGACGAAGCCCGTGACCTGCAAGAGAACCTCGAGTCCTTTCGCAACGCGCAGACGGAGATCGTGTTCGTCTCGTGCGACCCTTCCGCCGCCCGACAGGCGTGGAAGAAGGAGCTCGGCGCCGAGTACACGTTCGCCTCGGACTTCTGGCCGCACGGCGCGGCAGCGAAGGCGTACGGAGTCTTCAACGAGCAGACCGGCGCGCCGATACGTGGAACCTTCCTGATCGACAAAGAGGGCAGCTTCATCTGGTCGCTCGTCAAGGTCAAGGACGAGCAGCGCACGGAGATGGTCCCGGAGTCGCTCGACGCGCTCCACGAGACCGTGTGAGGCTGCATCTCGAAGAGTGGGGCCCAAGGGATGGACCGAGGGTGGTGTGCTTACACGGGGTCACGAGCCACGGGCGCCACTTCGCAAAGCTGGCGGAGGCGCTGCCCGGCTTCCACGTTCTCGCCCCTGACCTGCTCGGCCACGGGTCCTCGCCGTATGAGCCGCCGTGGGATCTGGAGACGCATGTAGACGCGGTCGTCGACACCGTGCAAGCCACGCCTGCGGTCCTGATCGGCCACTCGTTTGGAGGTCGGCTGGCCTTCGAGCTCGCGGCCCGAGCGCCCAAGCTCGTCCCCAAGCTCGTGCTGCTCGATCCGGCAATCCACGTCCTTCCACAGATCGCCCTCTTCGCCGCCGAGAACGCGCGCAAGGACCGAGCGTACGTTTCCTTCGAGGAGGGAATCGACCGCCGCTACGACGAGAGCCAGCTGTCACGGGCGCCGAGAGAGCTGGTCGAGCAGGAGCTTCGCGGGCACCTCGTCTGGGATGACGGCAACTACCGGTACCGGTACAGCCAGTCTGCGGTCGTCGCTGCCTACGGGGAGATGGCTTCCCAGCCACCGCCGTTCGAGCGAGTCCGTATCCCGACTCTCCTCGTCCTCGGCGAGAGCTCGTACCTCCCATACGGCCATTTGCTCGACGCACACCGCGAGGCGCTCGGCGACCTACTGGAGATCGTCGTCGTGCCCGGCGGGCATACCGTGCTGTGGGATGCGCTCGCCGAAACCGTCCGCGCAGTTAGTACGTTCTTGCAGAGGTAGCTAGAGCACGTACTCGTCGGCGACCGCGAGGGCTTCGTCGAGGGTGGCGAGGCCTTCGTCGACCTCCTCGCGCGTGATCGTGAGCGGCGGGACGACCATGACCATGTTCCAGTGCGTCATCAGGTAGAGCCCGCGCTCGAGC
>JACDCN010000184.1 GCA_013817555.1 Actinomycetota bacterium | reverse complement strand
CCGAACATCGCCAGCGCGACCAGGAGCATGACCATGTTCGCTCCCGCATACGTTCGGCTTCGGAAGAGCTCGAGCGGGAGCATCGGCGCCCGCTGGTAGCGCTCGAGGAGAATGAAGGCCAGGATGGACACACCCGCGACGGCGAACGCGCCGAGGATTCGAGGCGACGTCCAGCCGTAGGTGTTCGCCTCGATCAGCGCGTACGTCAGGGTGAAGAGCCCGACGGCCGACGTCGCCAGACCCGGGAGGTCGAGTCGTACGTGGGTCTCGTCCCGGGACTCGTCGATGAAGAGGAAGCTCGCAGCGATGGCGAGGATCCCCACCGGGATGTTCACGAAGAAGATCCAACTCCAGTCGAGATGCTCGGTGAGGAGGCCGCCCACGAGCGGACCGATAGCGAGAGCGAGCGCGGACACGCCTGCCCAGATCCCTATTGCGGTCCCGCGCTGGTGAGGCGGGAACGTGGCCGCGATGATGGAGAGAGTTGCGGGGTTCATGAGGGCAGCGCCGGCCCCCTGAAGGACGCGCGCTGTAATCAGCTCGTCACCCGAGTCGGCGAGACCGCACCAGAGCGACGCACTCGTGAACACAGCGATGCCGACGACGAAGATCAGTCTTCGGCCGTAGGCGTCGGCGACCTTTCCACCGATCAGCATCAGTGCGGCGAACGTCAGCGCGTACCCGGTGACGATCCACTGGAGCGACGACAAGTCGGTTCCCAAGTCGCGCTGGATCGACGGCAGCGCAACGTTCACGACCGTGTTGTCGAGCATGATCATGAAGAGGCCGAACGAGACCGCACCTAGCGTGAACCACTTGCGGGTTTCCTCTGCGAAGATCCGAGCCCTCATGCAACCCCTTCCCAAATAGTTAGTGTACGCTAAGCTAGCAGATACTAACTCTGACGCCCGAGACGGGTATTCGTGGGTGCCGGGGAACGAGCAGCTCGAAAGGGCGAATGTCGTTCGTCTGGCCCGCAGCCTCGGCTGTGACGATTACGCGTCTCTGCATCGGGTGTCGATTGAGGAGCCAGACCGTTTCTGGCGCGCCGTGCGAGAGGATCTCCAAATTCCGCTCGCCCGCGACTGGGACGCGGTTCTCGACGATTCGCGAGGCATCGAGTGGACGACCTGGTTCGAAGGTGCGCGCCTCAATCTCGCCCACGCCTGCGTGCACCATTGGGCCGCCGAGCGGCCGGATGCTCTCGCCGCAGTCTTCCAGGGCGAAGACGGCGCGCGTGACGAGTGGACGTTCGCCGCCCTGTCCCTTCAGGTCGTGCAGCTGGCCGAGGCGCTGGCCGCTCTGGGAGTCGTGGCCGGCGACCGCGTCGCGATGTACATGCCAATGTGTCCCGAGGTTGCGGTCGCCTCGCATGCCTGCGCGCATATCGGCGCGGTGCAGGTGCCAATCTTCAGCGGGTTCGCAGCGCCGGCGATCGTGCAGCGACTGCGCGACTCCGAGGCGAAGGTCGTAATCACTGCCGACTACTCGCTCCGCCGTGGCTCTCGGATATCGATGCGCGAAACGATCGATGAGACTGTGCGCGAGTCGCCGTCGGTCGAGCACGTTGTGGAATGGTCACGCGAGAACCGAGCCTGGAACGTCGAGCTTGGCCCCGGGGAGATGCCTGCGCTCGAGGTCGCAAGCGAGTCGCCGTATCTGCTCGCGTACACCTCGGGCACGACCGGGAAGCCGAAAGGCGCCCTGCACGTACAGGGCGGCTTCCTGCTCTCGATCGCCCGCGAGGCCGCATATCAGTCCGATCTGAAGCGTGACGACCGCGTCCTCTTCGCCACCGACATGGGCTGGATCATGGGACCGTGGACGGTCGTCGGAGCCGGCGCGGCGGGGGCGGCTGTCGTATACATGGAGGGCGCCCCGGACTGGCCCGCGGACCGTATCTGGCGCATCGTCGAGTCGGAGCGCGTGACGATGCTCGGCGTGTCGCCGACGCTCATCCGCGCGCTGATCCCGAAGGGCGAGCCTGCAGCCGATCTCTCCTCGCTCCGCTCGGTGACGACGACCGGAGAGCCCTGGAACCGCGGGCCATACGACTGGCTGAACGAGCACGTCTGTGGCGGAGGGCGGATCCCGATCGTGAACATCTCCGGAGGCACGGAGGTCGGCGCGTGCTTCCTGGGAGTGACGATGATGGCGCCCACGAAGCCGTGCTCCCTGGGATTCTCGGCCCTGGGACAGGACATGGACATCCTCGACGACGTCGGACGACCGGTGCGTGGCGAGGTCGGGGAGCTCGTATGCAGGCGAGCCTGGCCAGGCATGACACGCGGCTTGTGGCGAGATCGCGAGCGCTACCTCGAGACCTATTGGGAACGCTTCCCCGGTGTCTGGACGCACGGCGACTGGGCTTCGGTCGACGAGGACGGATATTGGTTTCTCCATGGCCGGTCCGACGACACGCTCAACATCGCGGGTAAGCGCATCGGGCCGGCCGAGCTCGAGTCTGCGGCGGTCAACCATCCGGCGGTCACCGAGGCGGCGGCGATCGGAGTGCCACACGAGGTGAAGGGCGAGGTACCCTGGCTCTTCTGTGTGCTCCGGCCGGGAGAAGATGCTTCGTCTGAGGATGTGGCCCGCGCGGTGACCGACGAGCTCGGGAAGTCCTTCAAGCCGGAGCGGGTCCTCTTCGTGTCGGCGCTCCCGAAGACCCGCAGCGCGAAGATCGTTCGGCGAGCCGTGCGGGCAACCGCTTTGGGAGAGGAGCCTGGCGACCTCTCGACGCTCGAGAATCCGGAGTCGCTCGAGGAGATCGCGCGTGTCGTCTGACCGGCTGGACGGGGTCGCGCTGGTAACCGGAGGCGGTCGCGGAATCGGCGCCTCGATCGCGCGCGAGCTCACGGAAGCGGGAATGCGCGTGGCGGTGACAGCGCGCACGCGCGAACAGGCAGAGGCGGTCGCCGGAGAGATCGACGGGCTCGCGCTCGTCGGCGACGTGTCCCGCCAGGAGGATGTGGTGAGCTGGGTCGAGCGCACTGAGAAGGAGCTCGGAGCGATCGCCCTCCTCGCCGTCAACGCGGGCATCGGCAGCCCGGAAGGAGCGACGTGGGAGGTCCCCGTCGAGGATTGGTGGCGCGTTCTGGAAGTCAACGTCCTCGGAGTGCATCTCTCGTGCCGCGCCGCAATCCCTCGGATGCTCGAGCGTGGAAACGGGCGCATCGTGATCACCGGAAGCGGCTCCGCGTACCTGCCTGGAGGTGGTGGGCAAACCCCGTATCCGACGAGCAAAGCGGCGGTATGTCGCTACGGGGAGATACTCGCCAATGAGCTTCGTGATCGAGTTCCGGTGTTCGTGATCAGCCCCGGCCTCGTCCGCACCGACATGACCGAGCGCTTCGGCGACGACATGCCGTGGACACCGCCCGAGCTTGCTCCCCAGCTCGTGCGCGTGCTCGCCTCGGGGCGCGCGGACGCGCTGGCGGGCCGCTACCTCCACGCCGAGCACGACGACATCGAAGACCTGATCCGACGTGGGGACGAGATCGTCGCGAACGACCTGAACGCGATCCGGCTCCAACGCTGATCTAGAGCTCCCAACGCAATGAACGGCCATGTCGCGATGAAGCTCTTAACTCCTCGCAAACGCCGCGGCCCCTAGGCTGCGACGGTGCCGTTCTTCATCTGCCCCAACTGCAAGCAGCGGTCGGTCGACAGCGACGGCTACGACGGCTTCTCCAGGCAGGCGGTGCAGTGTCGGAGCTGCGGCTTCGGGTTTCTCTACGAGCTGCTCGAGGACTACTACCCTGCCCCGGAGACAGGGTTCGTCGTCTGCGACCGCGAGACGCGCGTGCTCGCTGTCGGCCGCGGCGTCTTCGAGCTGACCGGCTTCCGAGACGCGGACCTCATGGGCCGCGAGGTCGTCGAGGCGCTCGCGCTCTCGGACCCGTCCCCGATCGACGTCGTTCAGGAGTGGGGTGTTCGCAAGATGGGTCAGCAGCTCGCGATTCGTACGCGTGCAGGGCTCCCGAAGGCCGTGACCGCTGACTTCTTCCCCGCCTACGACGACGACGGCGGGCTGATGCTCGCGCTGACGCCTCGCTAGCGAGGCGTAATCCAGGTCTGGCGGGCGAGCGCTAGTAGCTCATCGTCCGCGAAGAGAGCAGTTCCCGCGAAGAGCTTCCGGCCGTCCTCACCGAGTGGCCAGGATGCGACGACACAGGGCTCGCCTCCGTCGGGCACGCGGAGGATGCGTGCTGTCGTGCGTCCGAGAACCGCCCCTCCCCGCCCTTCGGCCCCGACCGCGAACGCGCCGGGACAGTCGATCGCCGCCCACACGATCTCCGGCGCCGGCTCGGTCGAGATCCAGGGCGCCGCATGGAGCGGCTCACGACCTGCGACCAAACCGACGCGGATCCCCAGCACGTCGCCATCCGGGCGATCGCCGCAGACGAAGCACTCGTTGAACTCTGCGCTCCATCCGCGCACGTGACGTTCACGAGCCCTCTCAGCGTCGGCAACCGGCACCGGAAGCGGGGGTTGAATGTTGAGCGTCGCCGGCCGAGCCTCTGCGACGGTCTCGTCTCCGTCCATCAGGAGAACCACGTCGCCGTCGTGACGAACGAAGAGTGGGCGGTCGAGCGGTGGGGGCAACCGGAGAGTGACCTCGACGTCTCTGGCGTCGACGAACGCCGCCAGGCGACCGGCCGCGTACCCCCCGTTGGCCGACGTCACCGGTCCGCGAAAGCGGCGTGGAAAAGTGACCTCCATGCGCCGGCACTCTAGTGTCTAAGCTAGGTTTATGACTGTGAGGCGAAAACCTTGAGGCTCGCTCTCGCGCAGATCAACGCGGTCGTCGGTGACCTCGAAGGGAACAGAGC
>JACDCN010000183.1 GCA_013817555.1 Actinomycetota bacterium | reverse complement strand
AGCTTCACCCAAAGTGGTGTGAGGGCGGTCGATCCGCGGTCGGGTACGTCGCCGGTGTCGGGGTCGGGCATGTCAGCCATGTGCGTCTCCTCCGGTCGCAGGTTGTTGCGGAGTAGTCATCTCCTAGGGATTTTTACGAGACAGTGCGTCGCTGTCCAACCAGAGTGTATCGACACCGACGCACCGTACACTGAGATGGTGCCGAAGGTGTGGAACACGACGATCGATGCGCACCGACGGGCGGTGCGCGATGCGACCCTGGACTCCACGGCGGCGCTGGTGGCTGAGCACGGGCTGCGGTCGGTGACGATGTCCCGGATCGCCGCAGAGACGGGTATCGGACGTGCGACGCTATACAAGTACTTCCCAGACCTGGACGCGATCCTGGTCGCCTGGCACGAACGTCAGGTTTCCGGCCACCTCGAATATCTAGGCGAACTCAGAGACCGAGCCGGCGACGCCGGCCAGCGGCTCGTAGCGGTGCTCGAGGCCTACGCGCTCATCCACCACGATGTCGCGATCGTCCACGGCACCGAGCTCGTGGCACTCCTCCATCGGGGTGAGCACGTCGGCCGAGCGCAGCACCAGCTCCGCGACTTCATCCGAGACCTGCTGTCCCAGGGACAAGAGACCGGCGACCTCCGGGACGATGTGTCGCCTGACGAGCTTGCGAGCTACTGCCTCCACGCCCTCTCGGCCGCCAGCGGCCTTTCGTCCAAGGCCGCAGTCCGCCGGCTAGTGACTGTCACGCTCGCCGGGTTGCGGCCCGTGCGTTGACCCGTCGCCCGCTCGCCGCCTCTCCCTTAGCGCGCGCTAGCTGTAGAGCTCTTCGATCTCGGCTTCGAAGTGCTCGCTGACGGCGCGGCGGCGGAGCTTGAGTGTGGGCGTGACCTCGCCCTCCTCCATGGTGAAATCGCGCGGGAGCAGCGCGAACCGCTTCACCTGCTCGAAACGCGAGCGTTCACGGTTGGTGTCGTCGACGGCGCCCTGGACGAGCTCGCGAACACGCTCATCGCGTGAGAGCGAGGCGAGGTCGGCGTCGACTCCGCGCTCGGACGCCCAGCGGAGGACCTCCGTCTCGTCCAGCGTGATCAACGCAGCGACATACGGCCGCCGGTCTCCGACCACGAGCGCCTGCGAGACGTACTTGGACGTCTTGAGATCGTTCTCGATGTTCTGGGGGGCCACGTTCTTGCCACCGGCGGTGACGAGGATGTCCTTCTTCCGGTCCGTGATCGAGATGAACCCGTCCCCGTCGACCTCGCCGACGTCTCCGGTGCGGAGCCAGCCATCCGGGGTGAGCACCGCCGCGGTCGCCTCCGGGTCCTTGAAGTAGCCCTGGAAGACCGTCTCGGAGCGGACGAGGAGCTCCCCGTCGTCCGCGACCTTCACTTCGAACCCCGGCAGAGCGGGCCCGACGGTGCCGAAGCGGTAGCGATCCGGCCTGTTCGTGCTGGCAGCGGTCGTGCACTCCGTCAACCCATATCCCTCGAGGATGCGGATGCCGACGGCGTCGAAGAACTCCGCGATCTCCTTCGCGAGGGGAGCTCCTCCGGAGATCGGCAAGCGCAGGCGTCCGCCAAGCCGCTCCTTCACCTTGCTG
Source organism: Actinomycetota bacterium (assembly GCA_013817555.1). GTDB lineage: Bacteria > Actinomycetota > Thermoleophilia > Gaiellales > Gaiellaceae > GMQP-bins7. Next base: position 3,275 of record JACDCN010000183.1, on the reverse strand, counting down.
AAGACGAGCCGGTCGGCCAGCCGCTGCCGGGTCGCAAGGCCGCGCGGAACCGGTTTCCCCTCTGCCTGCAGGCGGCTCACCTCGCGGCCGATCGGAAGCGCCCAGTCGATGAGCCTCCGCTTGATCCCGGTCGCCTCGTCGAAGCGCGACTGGACGGCCGCGTACACCTTCTCGTACACGCGCGGCACGCTCGGCAGCACGGTCGGCCGTACCTGGAGCATCGCGTCCGCGACCCGCAGCGGATCGGGGAGGAATGCGATCGGGAAGCCGACGTAAGCTCCTGTCAGGAGCATCAGCCGGCCGAAGTTGTGCGCCAGCGGCAGATAGAGCAGCATCGTGTCGTCCGGCTGGTAGTGGTCCTCCATCGAGTCGACGACGCTCGTCATCGAGTAGTAGTTGCGGTGGCTGAGCATGCAGCCCTTCGGAGGACCGGTCGTTCCGGACGTGTAGATGATCGTGTAGAGATCCTCCTCGTCGATCGCCGCCGATGCTTCGTCGAGGGCCTCCGGATGCGTGCGCGCGAAGTCGACGCCGTGTGCGGCAAGCCCGGCGAGGTCGTGGTAGGTGAGAACGTGCTCGAGCTTCGTCAGCTCGTCCGCAACCTCCTCGACCTTCGCGAGCTGCGCGGCGTCCTCGCAGACGATTCCCACTGCGTCGGAATGCGCCAGGAGGTAGCCGACGTCGCGCGCGGAGTTGTTCGCGTATACCGGGACTCCGACCGCGCCGATCTGCGCGAGCGCGAAGTCCAGCAATGCCCAGTCGAGGCTGTTCTGGGCGAGGATCGCGAACGCGTCGCCCTTGCTCACGCCACGGGCGAGCAGCCCGTTGGCGTACGCACGCACGAGCTCATCCGCATCGCTCCACGACACCTCGCGCCAGCCGCTTCCGTCCTCGCTTTCGATGAGGTACACGGGCCGTTCTCGCTCGGCGGCCACCGCGTCGCGCCAGAGACGCGCGATCGTGCGGCGTCCGCTGGGCGGACGCGTCTCCGGGGCTGCTGATGCAGTCTCGGTCACGTCTCTGAGCTTACTCGGAGGGGTTTGTCCGAGGGTGGCGAAATCTCCCTGTCCTGGCGTCTGGCTTCAGCCAGGCCTCTACAATTCCATCCAATGCGCACTTCCTGGAACGGATCCCTCAGCTTCGGTCTCGTCTCGATCCCCGTCGGGCTCGCGCCGGCGACGAAGCCGGCTGCCCGCCAGTCCGATGTCTCCTTCCGTCTGCTCCACCGAGAGTGCGCGACCCCGATCAAGCAGAAGCGCTGGTGCCCGACGCACGACCGCGAGGTGACACAGGACGAAATCGTGCGCGGCTTCGAGGTGGCAAAAGGCCAGTTCGTCATCGTCGAGGACGCCGACCTAGAGGCCATCGAGCAGTCGGATGACTCACGCTCGATCGAGATCCGGAGCTTCGTCCCGGGCGAGTCCGTCGACCCGATCTACTTCGACCGGCACTACTACCTCGTTCCGGGCTCGAACGCCGCCCAGCGCCGCCCTTACGTGCTCCTACTCCAGGCCATGCGCGAGACGGAGACCGTTGCCCTCGGACGCTTTGTCCGCGCCGGGCGCGAGAGCCTCTGCCTCGTGCGTGCGCGAGGAGACGCGCTCTCGCTCGAGACGCTCTTCGTCGTCGAGGACGTCTATTCGCAGGCCGAGATCGCGGAGGCCGTGGAGGAGACGAAGGTCAAGGGCACCGAGCTCGCGCTCGCCAAGCAGGTCATCGAGAGCCTCGAAGGGGAGTTCGATCCCGCGGAGCTACGCAGCGACTACCGGCGTGACCTGCGAGCGCTCCTCGAGGCGAAGACGCGCGGCGAGGAGATCGCCGTGCCCGAGCCGGTGGCCGACGCGCCGGTCATCGATCTGATGGAGGCCTTGAAGGCCAGCGTCGCGGCGGCGAAGAAGGGGCCCGCCCCGGACAAGAAGCCGGCGCGCGCAAAGAGCAAGCCGCGCAGCCGGGCGAAGGCTTCCTAACGCGCTCTACGACCGCGAGGCCGAGGCCGCCGTCCCCACTGCCTCGAGCGTCGCCTGGAACAGCGTCTTGTCGATCTTTCCTTGGTAGATCGGCACACCCTCTTCGACGCAGATGCGGATGACCTCGTCGCGGTCGATCCCCGTCTCTTTGGCGACCTCTTCGGGCGTCAGGTGGTTGGCCATCGGGTCTTCCTCCAGTCTCGGAAAACGGCAACAAAAAAACCCGCCAGCGCGGATCGCGCAGTCGGGCTCTCAGACAGTCGCTTCGTAGGACGGGTCAACCGGCCCGCCTTTCGAGAGCTTGCAGCATCCGTCTGAGCATACTCCGGTCCCGGCGCCCTGCGCAACGCCTTTCGATTTACAAGAACAAACGGGCTGAGTCGTCGACGCAGACGAAGGCCGGAGGGCGATTCACTCGCCCGCAGGCCTCGCTACGCGTGACTCGAGACCGCGGGCTGAAGAAGGGGGCACACGGGGGAAACATGGTTTCCCCCGTGCTTAGAAAGAGGGGGTACGTGGGGGAACCCATGGGTTCCCCCACGCTTGTCGGGGTGCCCAGATTCGAACTGGGGACCTCTCCGACCCGAACGGAGCGCGCTACCAGGCTGCGCCACACCCCGAGCGCGCAAAGGGTAGCGACTTCGGGGCTATCCTCGATCGGTGCTTCGCGCAGTTCTCTTCGACGTCGACTTCACGCTCTTTCGGCCCGGGCCGGAGCTCGGACCGGAGGGATACCGGCGAGTGGGCGAGAGACACGGGCTCGCGCTCGATCCCGGCCGGTACGGGGAGGCTCGCGCCGCCGCGATCGAGGCGCTGCAGGGCGAGGGACGGTTCGTGCACGACGACGAGATCTGGATCGCATTCACCGAGAAGATCGTTCGCGGCATGGGAGGGGATGCGAGCGGCGCCAGGGAGTGCGCGACGGACATGGTGCGGGAGTGGGAGAGGCACGAGAATTTCTCCCTCTACGAGGACGCTCTGGTCATCCTCGACGAGCTTCGCCGGCGAGGCCTGAAGGTCGGGCTCGTTACGAACGGGCAGCGCGATCTCGAGGAGTTCGTCGCCCATCACGGCCTAGAGGTCGACGCGATGGTCGGGTCCCGGCTGCACGGTAGGACCAAGCCTCATCCCTCGATCTTCGTCGCCGCACTTCGTCTGTTGGACGTGCAGCCACGCGAGGCTGCGATGGTGGGCGACTCCTATGAAGACGACATCGCGGGCGCCCGGGCACTCGGGATGCGCGCGATCCTGCTCGATCGCGACGGTATGCGCCCCGACGAGCCGGAGCGGATCGACACGCTACTCGCG
>JACDCN010000182.1:1184-4907 GCA_013817555.1 Actinomycetota bacterium | reverse complement strand
ACGATCACCTGGACCGCAGCCAGGTCCCACTCGCTGACGCCGACAGCGTCGACCGCCCCGTCGACCGCGCCCTCGGCGACGAGCATGTGCGCCCAGAAGTCGCCGAACCCGCGCACGTGCCAGGCACGGCTTGCGATATCGGGCACGCCGTCTTCGTAGGCAAAGCTGAGCACCGCGTCCTCGACGCGCGCGACGGCCGACACAGCGAGGCGCTCACCGTCTGCGAACGCCCCTGCGCCGCGCTCAGCCCACCAGCGCCGTTCGAGTGCGGGCGCGGATACGACCCCCGCCTGCACCGTTCCCGACTCCTCGAGCGCGACGAGCGTCGCCCAGATCGGCACCCCGCGCGTGTAGTTGCGAGTTCCGTCGATCGGGTCGAGGATCCAGCGACGCGAGCCCCCGCCGCTCACGCCTTCCTCCTCGCCCAGGATCGCGTCGTCCGGCCGCTGCTCCGAGAGGAGCCGACGAAGCTCCGACTCGACCGCGCGGTCAGCCTCGGTGACGGGTGTCAGGTCGGGCTTCGTCTCGACCGCGAGCCCGGTGCGAAAGCGGGGGAGGGAGATCGCGTCCGCGGCGTCGGCAAGCGCGAGAGCAAGCTCGAGGTCAGGGTTCACGCCCCCGACGCTACCCGCCGGAGATCGTGAACGTCGGTCGTACGACGCGCACCTGGACCGGAGCGGACCAGGTCATCGCAGCAGTGCCGACCTGGGCTGCGTTCAGGCCACGAACGCGGTAGTACCAGAGCCCGGGGGAGAGCTTGAGCACCGAAGTCGTGGCGAAGGTCCTCGTCGACCCGCGCTTGCGCCACGGATACTTGACGCGCGACCACTGCACCTCGTATTGGGTCGCGCCAACGACGGGCCGCCATGCGATGAGGGGGGTCGAATACACAACCGGTCGCCGGCCGGCCTGCGCGAGTAGTCGTCCCTGAGGTGTGAGACCGGAGACAAACGGCGAGCCAGCGGTGGTGATTGCAGCGTGTGATCGCTTGCCGAAGGTCGCCAAGCGGCCTGCCTGACACGCGTCTTGAGGAATCTCGGTGTCCCAGTACTGGAACGTTCCGCTCTCGTCCACGCGGATCCCCACGGGGACGACGGTCCAGAAGTAGCGGGTGGTCGTCACATCGAGGTCGGGGAGGTCGACGCGAAGCAGGCCCCCACCCTCGCGAATGGTCTCGTTCGAGACGAGGGGAGTTCCGTCGCTCATGTAGGTCTTTGCGCCCTCGGTCTTCGCGCTCGGGAGGATCCCAAAGAGGGCGGCGTCGAGCTCATCCTGATTCGTCGGTAGCGCGAGGGGCCCGCTGACACGCGGTGCGAACGCGGGACCGCCCACCACCGAGCTCCGGAAGACGACGTTGACGCAGTCGCGATCGGTCGATGCATATAGACGGAATAGTCGGTACGCAGTACCTCTGAAGTCCTGGTCGCCGGTGAACGTCAGTGCGGGCATCAGCTGATGTGCTCCGGCCGTCTTCGGTGAGCTAACTCGATCCGAGACGGCGGATCCGAGAGTGAGCTTTCCGGACACCCAACTCGGGTTGGTCGTCGCGTACTCGGTACTCCAGGGGCCGTAAGAAACGGCCGGCAGCCCGTTCGGGATGCTCCCGACGACCTGGCGCACGGAGCGCACACGCCACTTGATCGTCCCCCACCAACCGTCGTCGAGGTGGAACGCATAGAACTCGCGCTGGTCGGCGACGTTCGTGTGGGTGCGAAGTTGCTTGCCGATGTCCGGGTACCACACGTCGTACGCGGTTGCGCCTTCGACCGGCGTCCAGCGAACGAGTCCGGGCCGGCTGGGCATCGGAACCGGAAGCTCCTCCCAGCGCATGTCGAACCCGAAAGGCCGGCTCCAACGCGACGCCCCCTTCGTTGTGACCGAGCGCACATGCGCGTAGAGGGCATAGGGCTTACCCGTGAACCACGGCAGCACGAGGTTGACCGAAACGGCGGGAATCCTGATCGGAGCGACGGTCGTACGCACCATCTGTGGCGCCGAACCAGCTTCCTGGCTGTCTTCGTCTCCCGCCGTACCGTTGTCCTGGGCAGGGAACGAGACCTTCACGGGGCGGCAGTGCTTCCCCGACTGAGCATCGGCCGAGACGTTCGACCAGACCACGGAGCTGCCGTCGAACATTCGGCTCGTGGCGAGCTCGAACTCGTAGCACGAGGCCCCCCGCACGGGCGCCCAGGCGAATGCGGGCGTTCGCGAGAACGTGTGCGTGACGGGTTCGTTGGGACGCAGGAGAAATCCATGGAGGCCCTTGGGCGCAGCCGGCGATCCCGTCTCCATCGCCGACGCCGATGCAACCAGCGGGGTGACGAGAAGCACGAGTGAAAGGATTGCTAGGCGGGCCGCACGCACTAGGGATGATTTTCGGCACCCGTAGACCGCCCACTGTCCCTTGATCGAGGGATGGCCCTAGTTGTGGGCGAGGGTGGCTTCGAGGAGCTTCCCGGCCGCGAGAACGAGCGAATCGGAGCCGTGGCGGCCCGCCAGCTGAACCGATGCGGGCAAACCGTGCTCGGCGGGGCCCGACGGAAGGGCGAGCGCTGGCCAGCCGAGCGCGTTGAATGGGAACGTGCGGCGGATCAGCGATTCGCGAATGTCGACGTCGCCCACTCTTCCTGCCCCGATGGTCGGCGCAACACAGGGGAGCGTGGGCGTGAGCACGAGATCCGCGTTGCCAAGGGTCTCCTCGATCTCTTCGCGGTACTCCTGCCGCCGACGCGCAGCAGCCTCGGCTTCAGCATCCGAGACCTCGAGGCAGCGCCCGATCTTGACCCGGAGATCCTCGCCGTAGAGGTCGGCGTTCGCTGCGAAGAGCTCGACGTGCACGCCCGCGACCTCGCGCGCGAACAGGTCTCCTACGCCATCGGGCTGGGGAAGCGCGACGATTCGGCACCGAGGGAAGCGCGCAAGGGCCTCCTCGGCGCGTGCGCGGACCAGCGTGTCGACTCCTTCGAGCCAGGTCACCACGATCTCGACCTCTTCGAGCGATTCCAGCGTCGCGGGTTCGAACCCGGGAGCGAGCGCACGCAGAGCCTGTTCGCACGTGGCCACGTCGCGCGCCATCGGTCCTGCGTGATCGAAGCTTGGAGCCAGCGGGAAGCAGCCGTCGAGCGAGACGAGCCCATACGTCGGCTTGAAGCCCACGATCCCGCAGCAGGCAGCGGGGATCCGGATCGAGCCGCCCGAGTCGGTCCCGAGCGCGACCTCCGCCGCACCCAGCACGAGTGCTGCGGCGTTCCCGCCGCTCGAGCCGCCGGCCACTCGGTCCGCGGCGAGCGGGTTCGGGACGATGCCGAAGTGAGGGTTCTCGGAGGTCGTGCCGTACGCGAACTCGTGCAGGTTCGTCTTCCCTACGACGCCGTAGCCTGCGGCTTCGAGAGCCAGGACGGCTGGTGCCGTACGAGCCGGCAGATGGTCGGCGAAGAGGGACGAGCCGTACGTCGTGACGAGGTCGGCCGTGTCGAAGAGATCCTTGACGGCCAGCCGCATGCCCTCCGGTTCCTCCTCCGGGAGCGCGAGGAACACCCCCGGGGGACACTCGCGGGGATCCACCTAATCCAGGTGGAGGTACAGCAGGGCGACGAGGAAGGTGCCCGCGAAGAGCAGCACGAAGAGGCCGAGCAGCGCCCAGCCGAAGCGAAGATTCCTGCGAGAGGGCTCAGAGTCGTTCATGGGCGACTTCCTTGCCCATGAACGGGGAGGGGTGCGGGG
>JACDCN010000182.1:0-1174 GCA_013817555.1 Actinomycetota bacterium | reverse complement strand
CCCCCCCCCCCCCCCCCCCCCCCCCCCCCCCCCCCCCCCCCCCCCCCCCCCCCCCGTTCTCGAGAAGAAGGGAGCACGCGAGGGAAACATGGTTTCCCTCGCGAACGTGAGCCGGAGGCGAGCGTTGTTCACGTGAGCAGGGGGTCGATCGCGGCGGCCACGAAGAGGAGCGCGAGGTAGGCGAGCGAGTAGTGGAAGAGGACTTGCGCGCGGGCGCGGGAGAGGTCTCTCCGCAAAAGCACGGCGAGTGCGACCAGGATTCCCCCGAGGACGAGCGCGGCGGCCGTGTAGACCGGACCGAGCCAGAAGCCGACGGCAACCGTGAATGCGACGAGCGCGATCGAGTAGAGCAGGATCTGGCGAGCGGTTTCACGGTCGCCCTTGACGACGGGCAGCATCGGCACGCCCGCCGCCGCGTACGCGTTCTTGATCATCAATGCGAGCGCCCAGAAATGCGGCGGCGTCCACAGGAAGACGATCAGGAAGAGCCAGAGCGCGGGCAGCGCGAGGCTTCCGGTCGCAGCCGCGTAGCCGACGAGCGGAGGCACCGCGCCGGCAGCGCCTCCGATGACGATGTTATGAGGAGTCGCGCGCTTCAGCCAGCGTGTGTAGACGACGACGTAGAAGAGGTTGCCGACGAGCGCGAGCACTGCTGTCAGCAGGTTCGCGGCTGACGCGAGCAATGCGAACGAGAGCGCGGAGAGGAGGAGCCCGAATTCGAGCGCCTGCGCGGGCGTGACCCGACCTGATGCGACCGGCCGCTCTCGCGTCCGGCTCCCCATGAGGACGTCGATGTCTCGGTCGAGCACGTGATTCAGGGCAGAGGCGCCCCCGCAGGCGAGCGCGAGACCGGCCATGGTCACGAAGGCGAGATCGAGCGCGGGCGCCCCCTGCGCGCCGACGAACATCCCCGCCGCCCCGGTGAGCAACAGCAGCGTCATGATGCGCGGCTTCGTCAAGGTCAGGTAGTCGCGGACAGAAGCGAGCGGCGTCGGCGAGCCGCGGAAGACGGCGACGACCACGAGGAGCGCCGCGCAGAGCGCCGTCGCCGCCGCGCCGACATGCAGCGCGCTCGCCCAGGCTGCGCTCCCGCTCCAGGCGACCACTCCGCCCAGAGCGATCGCCAGCAAGAGCAATCCCACAGCGGCCGCGGCACGAGCGAAGAGCCTCGGAT
>JACDCN010000181.1 GCA_013817555.1 Actinomycetota bacterium | reverse complement strand
TTCCCCGACGGCAAGGCGATCATCGTCCTCTCGGAGGGGCGCCTGCTCAACCTCGGCAATGCCACCGGCCACCCGAGCTTCGTGATGTCCAACTCCTTCACGAACCAGGTGATCGCGCAGATCGAGCTCTTCAACCGCACCGATGAGTACGCGCTCGGCGTGCACGTGCTGCCCAAGCACCTGGACGAGAAGGTCGCGCGGCTGCACGTCGAGGCCCTCGGCGCCAAGCTGACCGAGCTCCGACCCGAGCAGGCCGCCTACATCGATGTGCCGGTGGAGGGCCCGTACAAGTCCGATCAGTACCGGTACTAAGCACTGAGTGGAAGCTGAGGCGCAGCCTCACGGATACGCCGCGGCGGGTGCAGTCGGGCTCGCCGCGGATCTGCTTCTCGACGCGGTATGACTAGGTAAAGCGGCGAGCTGATGATCCGCGGCTAGGTTGCCTTCGAGATGCCGCGGCGAAACAGGGTAACGCCGCTCGGCGAGCTGATCGCAGATCCGGCGCGGGGACTGGTGTACGGCAATCGCGGCTGTCTCCACGACGAGACCGGTCGTATTCGCCGGCGCCACAACGGCAAGCGCTGGATCGCCTGCCGGCTCCAGTTTCGCGGCTGGCTACGTCGTCCGCTGCTCCAGGCTGGCCGCTTCACCGAGCTGTTCTTTCTCGACGAGGCGACCGCATTCGCGGCCGGACATCGGCCGTGCGCGCTATGCCGGCGCGAGGACTACCTCCGCCTCCGCGCGATCTGGCGCGAGCTCTATCCCGGCCAGGCCGGCGCCGACGCGATCGACGAGCAGCTCCATTCCGAGCGGGTCTCTCCCGACACGCGCGCGCAACGCCATCATGCTGCGCGGCTCGACGAGCTTCCGGACGGAGCGTTCATGCTGGAGGAGGGTGCACCCTGGATCGTCCTCGGCTCGGAGCTGGCTCGGTGGACTCCGGCGGGCTACGTCGAGCGCAGGCGGCGACCGGCGGGCGCAGAGGTGTCACTGGTCACGCCACCTTCGCTCGTCGCGATCCTGCGCACCGACTGGGAGCCGGTCGTGCCCCTCTTCCATCCGTCCGCCCGCGCAGCGAGCTAGCGGTTCCAGTCCATTGTTCGTGAGCAGCTCGGCTGGTGGTCAGGACGCTGCGCGGAAGATGTACGGGCGGAGGAACGCGGCGAACGCGTTCGCGCCGGTGATGCCCATGTGCAGCCCGTCGTCCCTGAACCAGGGCTTGCCGGCGCTGTAGTCGTGCCAGTCGGCGACTTGCATCTGCGGCCAACGTCCTGCGGCGCTGCGGATCGCGACGTTCGTCCGCCGGTAGATGTCACGTTGCTCGCGCAGCGTCACCCAGACGACACCTTTGACTCCCTGGGCGAGCGCCGCGCGTATGACCCGATCGATCCCTGCGCCGTAGCCGCGTTCCGACTCGTTGTAGCCGACATCGACGACGAGCACGTTACCGAGGGGACCGTCCGTAGGATCGCACCGCCTGCAGGGTCGTCGACGGCGTCGACCCCAAGAAGGTGCAACTCGGTTGCACCAGCCTGCGGCATACCTTCAGGTCGAGGCGGACGTTGAGGCCGCCTTCCCGTAGCAAGCGCTGCGCGCTCGGGACGTACTCGATCGACGCGGGCATCGAGTCGCCGACGAACGTGACCCGAATCGGCTTCGTCGCGGCGCTGGCTGTGGCGGCAAGCACGGCGGCAATGACAAGCGACGGGATGATGGCCAGCGATGGGGGGCGGCTCATGCGAGCCGAGGGTAGCTGAGCGTGTGGCTGCGCCCGGGCGTCTTCCAGAAGCTCGCTGAGCCCCAAATCGGCGCCGCCGGAGGAAAGCGCTACAGGTGAGAGAACGGGAGCGACGGGACTCGAACCCGCGACCTCCGGCGTGACAGGCCGGCGTTCTAACCAACTGAACTACGCCCCCGAACTCTCGTTAGTGTAACCGCGCCTTAAAGGGAGGGGCTCTTTGCAACGTAGGCTCTGGCCGTGTCGACGGCGGACTGGATCGTGCTCGGCGTCGTCGTGCTCTTCGGGCTGTACGGGCTCTCGAAGGGGCTCGTCCGCGGAGCCCTGTCGCTCGCTGGATTCGCGCTCGGCGCCTACGTCGGAGCGCGCCTCGCGCCAACCGTGCTCGCGGACGGGTCACCCTACGCCCCGCTGGTCGCACTCGGAGGCGCCGTGCTCGGCGGGACGCTTCTGTCGAGTATTGCGGAGTTCCTTGGGGTGACGCTGCGCTCGACCTTGGGGATGGTGCCGGGTCTTCGAGCCCTGGACTCCGTGGCTGGTCTGCTGCTCGGCGCAGCGGCGGGCCTCGTCCTCTCGTGGGCGGTCGGAGCGGTGCTGCTGTACCTGCCGGGACAGTCCGAGCTGCGGCGGGCCATTCAGGACTCGGCGATTCTCTCTCGGATCAACGAGGAGTTCCCACCGGAGCGGCTGCTCGAGACGCTCGAGCGGGTCGATCCTCTCGGCGTCCTCGTCGGTCCGCCCGCAGCAGTCCCCCCGCCGAAGGCGGCGATCGCTCGCGATCCTGACGTTGCCGCAGCAGCTGCCAGCGTGGTGCGCATCTCCGGGATCGCGTGCGGTCTCGGTATCGAAGGCTCGGGCTGGATCGCTCGCTCTGAGCTCGTCGTGACGAACGCCCATGTGGTCGCTGGAATCGACGGTCCGACTGTCGATCGGCAGGACGGACGCTCGCTCTCGGCAACGGTTGTCTTCTTCGATTCGAAGAACGATCTTGCAGTGCTCCGTGTGCCGGGCCTCGGGGGTCGACCGCTTCGGCTCGCGAATCCCGAGCGCGGCGCTGCGGTGGCGCTCGTCGGGTATCCCGAGAACGGGCCGCTCACGCGCACGCCGGGCCGTCTCGGTGAGACCGGGGACTTCCTGAGCAGGGATGCGTACGGGCGGGGCCCGGTGAGAAAGTCGGTGACTGCGATTAGGGGCGTCGTTCGGCCTGGAAACTCCGGCGGTCCAGGTATCGACGCCCAGGGTCGCGTGCGAACCACCATCTTCGCCCGCAGGCCGGGCGAAAGCGGAGGATTCGGTGTTCCGCCCGAGCGGGTACGTGAGGCGCTCGCGCTTTTGCAGGGGGCAGGATCAGGGCTAGCGACTGATTGCGCCCGCTAGGGCGAGGCGAGCCTCGCCCTACGAAAACAGCGTCGCCCTTACGTGAACAGCTCGAGCGCGGCCAGCGGTTGCCTGAAGGGTGGGATGACATAGGCGCCGGCCGCTCGCGCACGCGACTCTTCGAGCAGCTCGCGTGCGATTGCCAGGCCCACCTCGCCGGCCTTCGAGCCCGCATCGCGCAGTCGGGCCAGGACGTGCTCGGGCACGACGATCCCCGGCACCTCGTTGTGGAGGCGAAGTGCGAGCTGGTGGCTCTTGACGTAGAAGATCCCGATGAGCAGGGGAATCGGGCACGGGCGGCCGAGACGCTCGAAGAAGGCGTCGAGGTAGGCGAAGTCGAAGAGCACCTGCGTCATCGCGAACTTGGCGCCTGCCTCCAGCTTCTGTTCGAAGCGCTCGAGCTCGTAGCCGAGATCGTCCGCGGCCGGGTTGACGGCAACCCCGAGGAAGAACGACGTCGGCGCGTCGATCTCGCGGCCGTTGAAGTCCTCGCCGGCGTTCATCTGCGTGATGATCCGGGAGAGGCCGATGGAATCGACCTCGTACACGCCGCCGGACCCCGGGTAGTCGCCTGCCTCGGGCGGATCGCCGGTGACGGCGAGCACATTTCGGATCCCCTCGGCATGTGCGCCGAGGAGCATCGACTCCAGTCCTGCGATCGACGAGTCCCGCGGAGTCAGGTGGGGAATCGTCTCGATCCCGGCAACGCGCTCGATCGTCGCGGAAGCCATCAGCCCGCTCATACGCGCGCGTGCACGCGGGTTGTCGTTCACGTCGACGACATCCACGTGGCCGGAGTCCCTCAGCGTCCGCGCAAGGTCGAGCATCGCCTGCGCTCGACCACCCCGGGGAGGGTCGATCTCCACGGAGACGACGAACTCGCCGGAGCGCAACTTCTGCTGGAGGAGCGTTTCTCGCTCGGGCTCGGTCGCTGCGACGACGAGCTGACGCTCGCGCACGACCATGGGCACGCTCGAGCGCCGCCCCTCGTCCACGGCATCGCGGATCGCAGCGATCTGCGTCGGGGTCGTACCGCAGCAGCCGCCGATGATCCGCGCGCCGAGCTCCTGCGCGTGCGCCGCGAAGTCCGCGAAGTACTCGGGCGTCGTGTGCGGGAAGATGACTCGCTGGCCCGCGAGGCTCGCGAGCCCCACATTCGGCAGGGCCGCGAGCGGCTTACCGCTTCCGCTCATCTGCTCGAGCGCGCGAAGTGCGGCTTGCAGGCCGAGGCCGTGGTTAGCTCCGATCGCGGCAACGTCCAGGTCTTCGAGCGCCGACGCCGCCCGCGCCGCGCTGACTCCGCCCAATGTGTGCGCGTCTTCGTCGAACGTAAGCAGAGCCACGATCGGAAGCGAGGACACGGATCGCACCGCGGCGATCGCCGTCTCGAGCTCGTCGAGCTCGTAGAACGTCTCGACCAGGAACAGGTCGACGCCGCGACCCTCGAGGAGCTCCGCCTGCTCCGTGAAAAGCGCCGCGCGGTCGTCGCGCCGCGCTCCGATCTCGCCCAGCGGGCCGATCGACCCCGCAATGAAGACATCGCGACCCGATACCTCACGGGCGTCTCGGGCGATCTTCACGGCCGCCTCGTTGATCGCCTTCACCTCATTCTCGAGGTATTGCGTCCGCAGCTTGTGCCGGTTTGCGCCGAAGGTGTTCGTCTCGATCAGCTCGGCGCCGGCGCGGATGAAACCGAGGTGCAGGGACAGAACGCTCTCCGGAGCGCGGAGGTTGGCCTCTTCAGGACAACGGAGGCGCGCTACGGCGCTCGTCACCAACGTGCCCATCCCGCCGTCGCCCACGATC
>JACDCN010000019.1 GCA_013817555.1 Actinomycetota bacterium | reverse complement strand
GCCCGAGTCGTCCCACTCCTCCTCCTCGGCGATGCCGAAGTAGACGAGAGTCCGGTTCCAGAAATCGGAGAAGCCCATGACCGGGCGATTCTAGTGCGCTTTGAAGAGGGCTTCGCCGATGCGGATGAGCGTCGCTCCTTCCTCGACGGCGACACGGTAGTCCTGTGAGGTTCCCATGCTCAGCTCGGGGAGCTCGTGCTCGGCCGCGACCTCGGCGAGACGGCGGAAGTACGGGCGCGACGCCTCGGGGTCGGCCGCAAGCGGAGGCATGGTCATCAGCCCGCGAATCGACGGAAAGCGCAGCAAGAAGCTCGCGATCTCCACAGGGGAAACGCCGGACTTCGTGCCCTCTTCTGCCAGGTTGACCTCGAGCAGAGCCGGGACCGTCAGCCGGGTCGCCGCCGACTCGGACGAGAGCGAGTGCACCAGCTCGCAGAACCGGTTCACCACCTTGACCTTGTTCGACTGCAAGTGGCCGATGAAGTGCCAGCGAAAGGTGTCACCATAGGCCGCGTGCTTTAGGTCGAGATCCTGCGCGCGGTTCTCCCCCACCACTTCCACACCAGCCTCTGCGAGACCCGCCATCTCCTCGGCGGAGACGTACTTCGACGCGACGACCACCGTCACGCGCTCGCCGACCTCGTCTCGGACGCGGCGGTAGCGCTCCGCGATCTGCTCGCTCGACGCGATAGTCATTCTTCGGGTGCGGCAGCGATGAGCGCACGCGCGGCCTCGAGCTCCGATTCGCGCCCGTCGAGCTCTCCGTTGAGCTTTCTGCGCCGGAGCTCCGCGAGCACCTCGCCGACCCGGGGCGACTCGGAGAGGCCCATCGTGGCGAGCTCCGCCCCACCGATCTCGATCCGGACATCGCGGAGTCGCGCAAAGTAGTCGCGGAGCGCCGGAGTGTCCTCCCGGGAAAGAGCCAGGAGAGGCGCGTCCGGCGCAAACGGATCGGCGAGGGCGACGATCTCGGCGGGATCGAGCTGCGCGGTTCGAAGGCGCTCGACGATCCGAGGAGCGATCGTGATCGCGCCGGCAATGCGGTCCACGTCTCGCCGTCTCACCTTGAGCCGCTCCAACCAGCCGTACGCCTCCTCCGAGCTCATGTCTCGCCCGAGCACGGCGAGGCCGATACGCCAGGAGGGAACGACGATGTGCAGCTCATCGCGCAGCTTCAGCGCGCGCTCGAAGAGCTCTGCGGCATTCGCATCCGCCCGCAAGTGCGGATGGATCGCGCGATCCGCCGCCAGCTCGCCGAGGCGAAGGATTCCGCCGATCGCGCCCGGGTCCTCGAGGAGCGCTTGCAGCTCGTCGCGCAAGCGAGCCGACGAGAGATCTCCGACGAGACCCATCTCGATGCACGCGCGGGCTAAACGCCCTGAGTGCTCCTCCAGCCGGAGCCCGTACCGTGCCTCGTAGCGAATCGCACGGAAGATCCGCGTCGGATCGTCGATGAACGAGCGGTTGTGCAGAACCCGGAGCAGCCGCGCTTCCAGGTCTGCACGACCCCCGAACGGGTCGACGAGCCGCCCGAAATCGGCAGGTTGGAGCGACACCGCCATCGCGTTGACGGTGAAGTCGCGCCGGAAGAGGTCCTCGCGCAGACCCGCGCGCTCCACTGTGGGCAGCGCTCCCGGCGCGTCGTAGAGCTCGGTGCGCGTGGTGACGACGTCGATACGCTTGTCCTCGCCGTACAGCACGACCGCTGTCCCGAACTTCTCGTGCGGCGTCAGGCGGCCCTCGAGCGTGGATGCCAGTGCGCGCGCGAACTCGATCGCATCTCCCTCGACCGCGATGTCGACGTCGAAGCTCTCTTCCCCGAGGAGAATGTCGCGGACCGTTCCGCCGACCAGGTAGACGTCCCCGGCGCGATCGCCGAGCGACGCGACAGCGTCCAAGAGCGCGCGGAGCCTTTCGAGCGCAGTCAGCTCCTTCGCGAGTCGCAAGGTCGTCATGGCCGCACTTTGTCGACCCACGGGTCGCGCGCGCCTCGCTCGAGCTCCCCCAGGCGTGAGGTGTTCGTGGTCTCGGTCACGAACAGGCGGCGGATCAAATCCTGCTCGAGACGAGAGCTCTCGACCACGGCCCCGAGCTCTTCGGCATGCAGGCGATAGAAGTCGCCGACGTTGCGGTTGAGCACGCCGACGGCGACGACGGCTCCCGGATATGACCGACGCGTCGCAAGCATGGCTGCAGCCGCGTCGAAGTCGGTGTTCCCGTGGGTGTCGATGACCTCCTCGGCCCGCATCGGCACATTCTGCCGCCGCCGGACGCAAGGCGGCGAGGGCGAGGCCGGTCCCTACGTATGTGCCACCGCTTCGATCTCGACGCGGGCGCCGCTTGGGAGCTGCGAGATACCGATCGTCGAGCGCGCGGGCGGGTGATCGCCGACGTGACGGGCGTAGACCTCGTTCATTCCGGCGAAGTCGGCGAGATCGAGCAGGAATACCGTCGTCTTCACGAGCTTGTCCATGCTGCTCCCGGCGGCTTCGAGGATCGCAGACATGTTCTGCAAAACCTGCTCGGTCTGCTCCTCGACGGTCGAGCCCGCGAGCTCTCCCGACTCGAGCATGATTCCGACCTGGCCTGCGACGAAGACGAGATCACCGAATCGGATCGCCTGGTTGTAAGGCGCGCCCTGGAATGGCCCAGGGGCACGGTCGGTGCTGATGACGTCCTTCTCGGCCACGTGTCACTCCTCTCGTCGTGCGTCGGCGAGCGCACCGCCGAGCGCCTTGAAAATCGCCTCCAGGACGTGTTGCGAGTCTTGGCCCTCGAAGAGCCGCACATGGATCGTCAGCCCGGCCTCGTCGGCGAGCCCTCGCAGGAAGGCAGCGGCGAGATCGGTGCGGAGGCCTCCTGCTTTCGTCGACGTGAGATCCGCGTTCGATGCGACCAGCGGTTTCCCCGATACCTCGAGGACGACCATCGCGAGCGCCTCGTCCGCGGCGGCGATCCCGACGCCTCGCTGTCCGAGGAGTGGGCGAACGGCCGCTCCGAGAGCCGCTCCGGCGGCGTCCACCTCCGCCTCGGGCTCGCCCGGTGCGATCTCCAGCCGCAGGCCGAAGCGCCCTGCCTCGGCGAGCGCGAGGAGGAGGTGATCGAGTACGGCGACACCCGTCGCGATGCGGTTCTCACCTGCCCGTCCGAGCGTGATCTGCGCCGTTGCGGCCTCTGTCACAGGTCGACTCGCTCGATTGCCGCCCCGAGCCCGCGGAGCCGTTCGTCGATCCGCTCATAGCCACGGTCGATCTGGCCGATGTTCCCGATCGTCGACCTGCCCTCCGCACACAGTGCTGCGATGACCATCGCCATTCCCGCGCGAATGTCGGGACTCTCGAGCCGTTGACCGTAGAGCGGCGCAGGCCCGGTGACCACTGCGCGATGAGGGTCGCAGAGGATGATCCGCGCGCCCATCGAGACGAGCTTGTCCACGAAGAAGAGCCGGCTCTCAAACATCTTCTCGAAGATCAGGACGGTGCCGTGAGACTGGGTCGCGCAGGTGAGTGCGATCGATGTCAGGTCGGCCGGGAACGCAGGCCAGACCCCGCTTTCGATCTTCGGTATCTGACCGCCGAGGTCGTCGACCACTCGGAGATCCTGGTCCGGCGAGACATGCACGTTGCGCCCCTCGATGTCCATCCGGATCCCGAGCTTGCGGAACGCCGGGACGATGGCGATCAGGTCGTCGGGCTCGACGTCCTCGATGGTGACGTCGCCACCAGTGAGCGCAGCCAGCGCCGCGAAGCTTGCGACCTCGACGTGCTCGGGACCGATCCGGTGCTCGCCGCCGCCGAGCCTCTCGACGCCTTCGATGTGGAGCACGTTCGAGCCGATTCCCTCGATCTGCGCGCCGAGGGAGACGAGAAAACGGCAGAGATCCTGGATATGAGGCTCGCACGCGGCGTGGCCGACAACGGTTTCGCCTTCGGCGAGAGTTGCGGCCATGACCGCGTTCTCGGTTCCCATGACCGAGGCCTCGTCCAGGTACATGCGCTTGCCCCGGAGGCCATCCGTTCGCATCTCATACGCGCCGTTCAGCTCGACTTCCACGCCCAACTCCTGGAACGCATGGATATGGGTGTCGAGACGTCGGCGCCCGATCACGTCACCGCCCGGAGGCGGCACGGTCACCCGGCCGAAGCGCGACAGAAGTGGTCCGGCTAGCAGGAACGATGCGCGAATCTCACGGCAGAGATCGGGGTCGAGATCGGTCTTGTCGACGCTTCTTGGATCGATCCGGATCGCGTTCGGCGTGGTCCACTCGACGTCTGCGCCGAGATCGGCGAGGAGCGCGACCATCGTCTCGACGTCGCGGATCCGCGGGACGTTCGAGAGACGCACCTCGTCGGAGGCGAGCAGGCTCGCCGCGAGGATCGGAAGCGCCGCGTTCTTGTTGCCTGCCGCGCGGACGGTGCCGCTGAGCGCGCGCCCGCCTTCGATCACGAAGGTCTGCATGGCGCGGGAATGGTACTCGGCGCTCCCGGCGCCGCTCTCGAGGTCAGGAAGAGAGATTCTCGATGGCAAGTTTCGGGATTGGGTCGCCCGGCTCGAAGCCGAGGATCTGGGCATAGAAGGAGAGCTCCGCCTCCAGCGAGGCGACGATCGTCTCCGCCTTGCGGAACCCGTGCCCCTCACCTTCGAAGAGCAGGTAGGCGTGGGGGATTCCTTGCTTGCGGAGCGCTGCGACGATGAGCTCTGCCTGAGACGGCGGGACGACCTTGTCGTCGGCGCCTTGCAGGACGAGCATCGGCGTCGTGATCTGCTCGGTGAAATGAATCGGGCTGCGGGCGCGATAGAGCTCCGCAGCCTCCGGATACGGACCGACCAGGGTGTGCTCGTACTCGAGTTCGAACTTGTGCGTGTCGCCGCCGCCGAACTGCTCGAGGTCGGCGATGCCGAAGTACGACGTTCCGGCCGCGAAGTCGTCCGTGAACGTGAGCGCGCAGATCGTGGTGTAACCGCCTGCGCTCCCGCCCGTGATCAGGAGGCGCTCCGCGTCGGCCTCGCCCGAGGCGACGAGGTACCGAGCGGCGTTCACGCAATCGTGCAGGTCGACCACCCCCCACTGGCCATTCAGTCGTTCGCGGTAAGCGCGTCCGTAGCCCGTCGAACCCCCGTAGTTCACGTCCACTACGGCGAAGCCCCGACTCGTCCAGAACTGGAGCTCGAGACTGAAGAGTGGAGACGTGCTCGAGGTCGGCCCGCCGTGGCTCATCACGATCAGCGGGGGTCGCGCCTCCTCGGGGCCGACGTACTCGGGGCTCGAAGGCGGATAGAACAGCGCGTGGGCGGTCAGGCCTCCTTCGGTCGGAAACTCGATCGCCCGCGGCGCGGAGAAGTGCGAGGGATCCACCGGTACGCGCGAGCTCCGCCGCAGCGTCTCGGTCGACTCGGTCGAGACATCGAGCCGCACGATCTCGTTCGGGGTCGTCGCGGATCCGGCGAGGAAGACAACGGTCGATCCCTCAGCCGCCACGAAGGGGCTCGACAACGCGTCGTATGGAAGGTCGAGCTCGGCCAGCGTCCCGCTTTCGGGCTCGAGAAGCGCGAAGCTCGTGCGGCCTCCGTGATCGTACATGGCGAAGATCCGGCCGTCGCCCAGGAACGCGAATGACCGCAGACCGAACACCCAGGCGGGGTAGCCGAACTCCGCTTCAGCCGTGTGCAGCACTTTTCGCTCGCCCTCGCGTGCTCGCTCGAGGTTCCACCAGCCGCTGCGGTCGCTCGCGAACACGAGGTCTCCGGCCGGGCTCCACTCGGGCTGCCAGATCGACTCCTCGCCGTCTCGTCCTGCGACCTGCGCGATGTTCTCGAGCGTCCGTTCCGGCGAGACCACGGCCACGAAGAGCTCGCAGCCGTCCCAGGGCATCCAGGGGAGGTTCCAGGCGAGGAAGCTGAGGCGCGTCCCGTCGGGCGAGATGCGCGGGTTCGAGTAGAAGTCGCGCCCGCCTGCTATGACCTTCGGCTCCGCGGATCCGTCCGTCGGAATTGCCACGAGCTCGTTGACGACGTCGCGCGAGCGTTCGCCCTGGTCGTGCCGCTCGCGGACGCCGATCCACAGAACACCGTCCGGCGTGACTCGCCCGTCCGCATAGCGATGCTTCGTCCCCTCGACAGCCGGGGTGATCGGCACGGGCTCGGCTCCCGGGTCGAGGCGGTACAGGCGCTGGTCCTCGAAGTTCGAGCAGAAGACGGCGTCCCCGTGGACGCAGTACGCGCCACCTCCATATTCGTGCGCCATCGTGCGCACGTTGAATCCAGAAGGAACCGCGTCGACAGGATCACCACCCGGCTCTGCCCTCATCAGCACCACGCGCCCGTTCTCCGCGGGCCGACCTTCGAGCCACCACGTCGTGCCGCGCTCGAGCCAGACGGCGCTCAGTCGCGTCCCAGCGCGCGCGACCAGCTCGGCGGCGATGGGTGACGACCAGGTGCCGTACGGCGCGGCGGTTTGCTGGAGATTCGAGAGAGCCAACGGGCAGCGGCTATCGTAGTCAGCCGTGCGGCCGACCCGCGATCACGCCTGGGAGACGCTCACGCGCTACACGAAGAGCGAAGCGCTTCTGCGACACGCGCTCGCAGTCGAGGCCTCTGTGCGCCACTACGCACGACTGGGCGGCGAGGACGAGGAGCTCTGGGGCTGCGTCGCGCTCCTGCACGATTTCGACTACGAGATCCATCCCACACTCGACAAGCATCCGCAAGACGGCGGGCCGATCCTGCGCGAAGAGGGCTACCCGGAGGAGTTGATCGAGGGCGTGCTCTCGCACGCGGAGCACCTCGCGCTGCCGCGTGACACGCTCTTGAAGAAGACGCTGTTTGCCTGCGACGAGCTCTCGGGTTTCGTCCACGCCTGCGGTCTGGTGCGGCCGACCGGGCTCGACGGCCTCGAGCCGAAGTCGGTCAAGAAGAAACTGAAGCAGCCGTCGTTCGCCGCCGGCGTGCATCGCGACGAGGTCTATGCGGGAGCCGAGCTCCTCGGCCTCGAGCTCGACGACCACATCTCCAACGTGGTGGCCGCGATGCAGCCGATCGCGAAGGAGCTCGGGCTGCGCACCACGGCAGACGCGGCGTAGGAAGACGAGGCTCTGGCGTCTACAGAGCTCGCTTCCGCCGGTTCATTCACCCGTATCGCTCGATGAACTCTATGACGCGCCCCCAGGCGTCTTCGGATGCGGCCGCGAACTCCTCGTGCTTGCGGTCGAAGAAGCTGTGCGGCGCCCCTGGGTAGACGATGACCTCGTGCTCGACCCCGGCGTCGTCGAGAGCCTCGTCGAAGGCCTCGACGTCCTCGACCGGAATACCTGGGTCGTCCCCGCCCATGAGTGCGAGGATCGGAGCTGCAAGCTCTGCGGCACGGGCAGTCGGTCCCGGCGAGCCGTCGCGTCCAGTTCCCGGCCGTCCGTAAAAGCCAATCGCGCCCGCGAGGCCGTGACCACTTGCCGCGGCCAGCCACGAGTTCCGTCCGCCGAAACAGAATCCGAGAGTGAAGATTGCGGCGCGCTCTCCGCCTTCGGGCGAGCGCAGATAGCCGACCGCCGCTGCGACGTCGCTTTGGATCCCGGTTTGCGTCGTCTGCTCGACGTGCGGCATGTACTCGAAGCCGTCGTCCCGCTTCTCCTGCCCTGCCGTCCGACCGAAGTAGTCGATTGCGACCGCCGCATACCCACGCTCCGCAAGGCGAAGCGCAAGCTCTTCATAGAAGTGGTAGAGACCGCGTACGTCCGGCAGGACGACCAGGCCGGGTCCCCTTGGCTCGTCCGGCGACGCGGTGAACGCGGCGAGACGGTTCCCGTCGGAAGCCTGGAGAACGAGGTCTCTGTGAGACACCGCAGCGCCGGAGATAGCCGGAATCGGTGGCGACGAGTCGGACTCGAAGCACATGTCCCGACCCTAGCCTTTCAAACCGACGACGAGCCGCTCCAGATCGTGGTCGCTCGTCCACCAGCCGACGGACGCACGCACAAGCCCCGTCTTCGGGATGTCGCGCACGACGACTCCAGCCGCGGCCAACCGAGCGACAACGTCAGTGGAGGCCTCTCCCTCGGGACGCCATGAGACGATGGTCGCGCGCTCCCTGGGCGAGATCACATCCTCGCCGGAATCCAAGAGCAGCTTCCGGCAACGCTCTGCCATCTCGACGCCGCGCTCGAATCGCCACTCGGGACGGAGGCGCACCGCGGCGAGCAGTCCGGACATGAGCGCGGTGGGAACCCAGTTGGGGTCGAAGCGGCGAGCTCCTGCCCGCGGCTCGAACGACCCGTCAGGCAGATATCCCTGCTGCGAGAAGTAGCTCGGCCGCGCGACTCGGAGCCGCTCGGGATCGGCGACGACCAGCGCGCCGGTCGACTCGGGTCCGCAGAGCCACTTCTGGCCCGAGATCGTGAGGAAGTCGAGATCGGCGGAGTCCACCTGGATCGCCCCCACGGACTGCGCGCCGTCGACGAGGATCGGGATCCCCGTCCGCTCACGAATCTCCCGAACGGGAAGCACCTGGCCGGTCGTCCAGAGAACGTGCGAGACGGCGAGGAGACGCGTTCGAGACGTCACCGCAGCGGTAATCGCGTCGGCGTCCGGCGCGACGACCACCACGCGCGCGCCCGAAGCATGCAGCGGGCCGATGAGCCCGAAGTGCTCGTCTGTCGTCGTGATCACCTCGTCGCTCGAACCGAGATCGAGCCCGGCGAGGACGAGATTGCACCCGTCCGTGGTCGACGCGGTGAGCGCGACCTGCTCCTCTTCGGTGCCGACGAGACCGGCGAGCTCGGCGCGTAACTCGGCGCGAAGCGCAAGGACGCGCTCGATGTACTCGAGCCCGACTCTCCCCTCGCGCAGGTTTCGTTCCTCCTGCGCGGCCATGGCCTCGATCGTCTGCCGGGCGAGCGGTCCGGCGCTCCCTGCCTGCAGGTACGCCACTCGCTCCAGCACCGGGAACTGGGCGCGTGCCTGCTCGAACGTCACGGGCGGGATTCTGCCGACGATGGCTCTACTGTTTCGACCCATGCGTGTCCTGCTCGCAGACCCTCCGGCGTACACGCCCCCCTACGACCGCTCGCTCGCCGCCGCGCTCGCGGGAGCTGGCGCGAACGTGACACTCGTCACATCGCGCTTCCGGTTCGGCGCAGTGGCCGCCCCGGACGGATACATCGCCCGTGAGTGGTTCTACCCGCTCTCCTCGAAGATGGGGTCGTCTCGTGCGCGGCTCGCTCTCAAGGCTCTCGAGCATCCGTTCGGGATGGCGCAGCTTGCAGCGCACAACCCGGACGTCCTGCACCTGCAGTGGTTCGGCGCCCCCGAGGCCGACCGCTGGCTCTTCCGTCCCCGCTCACCGGTCGTCTTCACCGCCCACGACATCATCCCGCGGCGCACCGCGGCCAGAATCGGACTTTGGCGGGCTCTCTTCTCGCGGTGCGACCGCGTCGTCGTCCACTCCCAACGAGGGCACGAGTCATTAGCGGCGTTCGGCGTCCCCGAGGAGCAGCTCCGCGTCATCCCCCACCCCGCCTTCCGCTCGGACGTGGACCGGCGAGACGACGGCCGCACCGCTCTTGCGCTCGGCCTCATCCGCCCCTACAAGAGCACGGAGGACTCGGTGGAGGCCGTCTTGCGTGTCGACGGCGCGAGGCTGCTCGTGGCCGGAGACCCGCGTGTTCCGCTCGACGGACTCCGGGTCACGGCCGGCGATCGCGCCGAGTGGCGGCTCGGCTTCCTGCCCGATCATGAGATCAGACGGGCGCTCTCGGAGGCGACGGTCGCGCTCTTCCCGTATCGGTCCGAGATCGATGTCTCGGGCGCGCTTCTCCAGGTGCTGGGCGCGGGAGTGCCCGCGATCGTCTACGACATCGGGGGCATCGGCGAGGTAGTGGGAAGATTCGGCGCCGGCGCCGTCGTCGAGCCGGGCGATGTCGGCGGCATGGCGCTTGCGCTCGAGCGGCTCCTGAACGACGCGAACGCTCTCGGGGCTGCACGGAAGGGCGCAGAGGCCGCACGTGCCGAGCTCACGTGGGAGGCGTCCGCCGCCGCTCACCTCGAGGTCTATCGTGAGCTTCTGTGAAGCTCGGCCGAGGACGCTTTCACGACCTCGTCCGGCGCCAGCTCGATCTCTTCGCAGCGGACGAGGCGGAGCTTCTGGCGGAGGCCGTAGGTGCGGATGCGGAGTGGACAGAGGCCTCACGCGAGGAGTCCGAAGAGCTCTTCGGCGACTACCAGCTGGCGGTGGACGCCATCGGCGAGCGGCTGTATGACTTGCGCGAAACCTATGCCGCAACACTCGAGGCCGGAACGGCAGCCGAATACCGCGCCGCATTCACCGCCGCCGCCCTCAAGCGGTTTCGGCGACTAGCGTCCTTTCTCGAGCAAAGTGAGTAGCGGGACATGGCTCTGATCGAGGACTACGGTTTGATCGGCGATCTGCAGACGACCGCGCTCGTCAGTCGTCACGGCTGCATCGACTGGCTCTGCCTGCCTCGCTTCGACTCGGGCGCAGTCTTCGCGGCGCTGCTCGGCGACTCGGACAACGGGCATTGGACGATCCAGCCCGAGGGTGAGTTCCACTCGCCTGGTCGGAGCTACCGCGGAGACACGCTCGTGCTGGAGACCGAGCTCGAGACCTCGACAGGCGCTGTTCGGCTCATCGACTTCATGCCTCCGCGCGGAGAGGCGCCCGACGTAGTCCGCATAGTCGAAGGCGTCCGTGGGCGCGTCGACATGCTCATGGAGCTCGTCCTGCGTTTCGACTACGGCTCCATCGTCCCGTGGGTTCGAACGATCGACGAGACGCTGGTCGGTATCGCGGGTCCCGACGCCATCTCCCTGCGAACACCGGTCGCCCTGGAAGGGCGAAATCTCCGCACGTACGCCGAGTTCACGGTCGAGGAAGGCGACCGCGTGCCGTTCGTACTGACATGGACCCCGTCGAACGAGCCGCTTCCCGAAGCCATCGACGCGGAGCAGGCGCTGGCCGACACGATCGACTACTGGGAGGAATGGATCGGCCGCTGCACTGCCGCCGGACGCTGGGAGAAGGCGGTGAGACGTTCGCTCCTCACGCTCAAGGCGCTCACCTACGCTCCGACGGGCGGGATCGTCGCTGCTCCGACGACGTCTCTGCCGGAGGCGATCGGCGGTGTGCGGAACTGGGACTACCGCTTCTGCTGGCTCCGTGACGCGACGCTCACGCTGCTGGCGTTCCTCCGCGCGGGATACATCGACGAGGCCCGCGCGTGGCGTGACTGGCTCCTCCGCGCGATCGCCGGATCCCCCGAGGACATTCAGGTGATGTACGGGGTCGCCGGGGAGCGACGGCTCATCGAGCTGGAGCTGCCGTGGCTCGCGGGCTACGAGGACTCGAAGCCGGTGCGGATCGGAAACGACGCGGCAGACCAGCTGCAGCTCGACGTCTACGGCGAGATCGTGGACGCGCTCCACATGGCACGCAAGCGGGGTCTCGAGGCGTCCGACCCGGCGTGGGCCCTGACCAGCAAGGTGTTCGATTGGCTCGAGTCGGGGTGGCGGGAGCCGGATCAGGGGATCTGGGAAGTGCGAGGTCCGCGCCGGCATTTCACGCACTCCAAAGTCATGGCTTGGGTGGCGTTCGACCGCGCGGTCAAGTCCATCGAGAGCCTCGGTCGAGACGGACCGCTCGACCGATGGCGCGCGACGAGGGACGCGATCCGGGATGACATTCTCGAGCACGGATACAACGACGAGCGGGGCTCATTCGTGCAGTACTACGGCTCGGACCGGCTCGATGCAAGCCTCCTGCTTATCCCGCTCGTCGGTTTCTTGCCGGCGAGCGACGGAAGGGTGGTCCGTACCGTGGAGGCGGTTCAGCGAGAGCTCATGCGCGACGGCTTCGTCGAGCGCTACCGCGCCGACACCGAGAACGTCGACGTAGATGGACTTCCCCCGGGCGAAGGCGTTTTCCTACCATGCTCTTTCTGGCTGGTCGCGGTGCTCGCCCAGCAGGGCCGGACGGACGAGGCGGTGGAGCTCTACGAGCGATTGCTCTCGCTCGGAAACGACCTAGGGCTGCTCGCAGAGGAGTACGACACCGAGCGAAAGCGGCTCGTCGGCAACTTCCCGCAGGCCTTCACGCACCTTTCCCTCGTCGAAACCGCCTTCACGCTCGAACGAAAGCTCGCCGCCCAGGGCAAGTCGAGCCTCGCCCCTACTTGACCGAGCCGGCCAGAAGCCCCTCGACGAAGTAGCGCTGGAACGCGAAAAAGACGACGAGCGGGATCGCAAGCGAGACGAACGCAGCCGGGGCGATGATCTCGATGTTGCCGCTGAACTGGCGCAACTGCGAGAAGATGGCGACGGTGATCGGCTGCGTATCGCGCGCGAAGGTGAGCGCCACGAGCAGGTCGTTCCATACCCAGAGGAACTGGAAGATCGCGAGGGAGGCAATTGCCGGCAGCCCGAGGGGAAGGATGAGCCGAACGAAGATGCGGAGCTCCGATGCGCCGTCGATGCGCGCTGCCTCGAGCAGGTCGCGCGGGATTCCGATGAAGAAGTTTCTGAGCAGGAAGATCGCGAACGGCAGTCCGAAGGCGGTATGGAAGAGGATCAGACCCAGAATCGTGTCGAATAGGCCAAGGTCGTTGTAAAGGGAGAAGATCGGGATCAGCGCCATCTGGATCGGGACGACCAGCAAGGCAACCACGACGAGGAAGAGCCAGTCCCGCCCGGGAAACTCGAGCCAGGCGAACGCGTATGCGGCGAGCGCCGCCAGGGCTATGGGCAGGATCGTCGAACCGATCGAGACCCAGATCGTCGTCACGAGAGCGGAAGTGATTGCCTCGTTGTCGAAGATCTCGCGATAGTTGTCGAGTGTTCCGAGGCTCGGGGCGGAGAAAATCTCCCACCAGCCGGTCGTCCCGATGACAGCGGGTTCGAGCAGCGAGGTGAAGAAGAGACCGATCGTAGGTACGAGCCAGAGGAGCCCCAGGAACGTCAGGAGGAGGTACACGGGCGTCCGTCCCAGGAAGCGGATGATCCTTGCCGCCGTCGGCTCTCGGATGTCGATCTGGCCAGCTTCGATCTCCGCGGTCGTCACGGCTAGACCTCCCTCCGGAAGCGGCGGACATTGATCGCCAGGATCGGGATGACGAGCAAGAACAGGAACACGGCGATCGCCGATCCCAACCCGAAGTCGTTCACGCCCCCGAACGACGTGCGCCACATTGCGAGCGCGATCACGTTCGCGTCGTCTTGCACCGAGCCGGGCGCCACCGAGATCACGATGTCGAACACCTTCAGCACGTAGATGAGCATCGTGATGAAGACGACCGTCAGAACCGGTGCCAGCAGCGGGATCGTGACCCGTCGGAACACCTGCAGCTCGGTCGCGCCGTCGGTCCGAGCCGCCTCGAGCAGGTCACGTGGGATTGCCGCGAGGCCCGCCGCGATCACGACCATCGCGAAGCCGGCCCAGACCCAGATGTACGACAGCATGATCGCAGGCGTGATCAGGCTCGCCCCGAGCCACGAGATTCCTGCATAGGGCTCGGAGAACGTGTCCGGCCCGATTGCAGCGCGATAGGAGCCGGCCTCGACCTCCTCGAACGCAAAAGTGCCGTCGGCCTCGGTCTGCGTCTCGAGGACGCTTCGGCCGTTCTCGTCGCGAAGCTCGACGGTCACTCCTGGCAGCCCGAGCTCTTCGGCCTCGACCTCGCCCGCGATGCCGCCGCCCGGCTTGAAGTCTCTCCACACGACTCCCGTGATCCCGCCGGCGAGCGCTTCCGGCACGACCGCCTGCTCCGCATCCGCCGGCACGTCCGACGATCGAATCCCGGTGAGGCCGAGTTGCGCAACCGCTCCTTTCTCCAGTGGTCTTTCGAGCACGAGGCCGCCCTTTGGGCCTCCTTGCAGCGCGTCCGTCGAGGGCTGCGCCGCGGAGAGCACGCCGGACGGGGTGACCGCGTCTTTCACGACCGCGACTGCGGCGTTGACCGTGCCCTGGTCGGGGTCCTTTTCGTACATCAGGCGCCAGATGACGCCGGCGGCGAAGAGCGAGATCGCCATCGGCATGAACACCGCCACCTTGAACGCGACAGAGAAGCGGACGCGCTCGAGGAGGACGGCGAACACGAGCCCGATCGCCGTGACGAGGGCGGGGACGATCAAGAGCCAGAGGACGTTGTTCTTGATCGCCGTGAGCAGCGTGTCGTCCGAGAAGAGCGTCTGGTAGTTGTCCAGCCCGACGAATTCGTCGCCGCTCCGGTCGAAGAAGCTCCGGATGATCGTGCGGATCGTCGGGTACACAACCCAGACGCCGAGCAAGAGGAGCGCAGGCCCGAGGAACACCGCCACGACCCCGTACCGCTGCCAGATTCCGGGCTCCGCGTCCCCAGGCGGAAGCCCCCGCAGTGGGGCTTCCGCCGTTGACACCGACTCGCTCATGCTCGAGTGAGCCGTCCTGCCTTAGCCGAATGCCTTCGCTGCGTCGGCCTCCATCTTCTCCGTGATCCCGTCGATGTCGTCCGGGTTGGCCACGAAGTCCGTGAAGTGCTTGAAGAGCCCCGCTCCGGGGGTGCCTCCGAACGCCGACGGCTGCAGGTCGGACATGTCGAAGCGGAAGGACTCCGCCTCGGCGAGGGCGCCGGCAGTCACCCGCGTGATCTCATCGGGGTAGACGCCTAGGTCAATGTTCTTGTTCGGCGACGAGAACCCACCGCGGGCCGCCCAAATCTCGGCCGCCTCAGGGGTCGTCAGGTATTCGAGGAATGCGTCCGCTGCCGGACTGTCCTTGAACTGCACGAACAGGTCGCCGCTGCCGATGACCGACGGGCCAGAACCTTCGATCGACGGGAACGTGAAGACGTTGTATCCCGTCTCGGGCTCGAGCGTGAACTCGCCTTGCGCCGGTGCGAAATCGCCGATGATCACCATCGCCGCCTTCGGCGAGTCGGTGAACACGTTGGCGACGGAGGCCGGCATCTCGGTCTGGAGTGCGCTCTCGGTCCCGCCCGCAAGGTTCTCCGAGTCACCGACAACCTCGGCCATGATCGCTAGCGCGTCCTTGACGGACTGGTCGGTCCACGGGATCTCGTGCCGCGCGAGCTGGTCGTACATCTCCTCTCCGGCGGAGCGGATGTAGATGTTCTCGAAGAGGTCGGTCATCGGCCAGCCGACGTCGACCCCGACCGAGTACGGCGTGATGCCGGCAGCCTTGAGCGTGGCCGCCGCCTCGTTGAGTCCCTCCCAGTCCTCGGGTGGCTCGACGCCGGCCTCCTCGAAGGACGCGACGTTGTACCAGATGGTCGATTTGTTCGAACCCTTGAACAGAAGTCCGTACTGGGTTCCGTCGACGGCGCCGACGTCCGCCGCCGATTCGCCGAAGTTGTCGACGATTGCGTCGCGAAGATCGTCGAGCGGCTGAATCGCGCTCTTCCCGGCGAAGTCCGCCATCAACCCCGGCTGGGCGATGGCCGCGAGATCGGGCGGGTTGCCACCCTCCACGGCGGTTGCGAGCAGCGGCGCGAGGTTGTCACCGCCGGATGTGTACTTGACCTCGACGTTGGGATACAGCTCATTGAAGCCCTCTACCACGGCTTCGAACGACGCCTGCTCCTCGGCGGCCCAGATCGCCATGATCGCGATCTCGCCCGAGACATCCTCGCTGCCCCCAGCACCGCCTTCATCGTCACCCCCGCCGCACCCTGCGGCCAC
>JACDCN010000018.1 GCA_013817555.1 Actinomycetota bacterium | reverse complement strand
GCCGAGCTGACGGGCCGGAACACGATCCGCGCGGGCGAGCAGATCTTCATTCCCGGCGTCGTCTTCACGAACGTGTTGCTCGCCGACGAGATCAACCGCACGCCTCCGCGCACGCAGGCCGCACTGCTCGAGGCCATGCAGGAGCGCCAGGTGACGGTAGAGGGCAAGGGTCATCGCCTCCCCGACCCCTTCCTCGTGATCGCGACCCAGAATCCGTACGAGCACCGCGACGTCTTCGAGCTTCCCGAGTCGCAGCTCGACCGCTTCCTCTTCAAGATCCACCTCGAGTACTCGGACGCGGAGAGCGAATACGAGATGCTCGACCTCCCGCACAAGGGAGTGGCCCCGGACATGCTCGGCGAGGTCCAACCGCTGCTCGGCGTCGTCGGGCTCGACAAGGCGCGCATCGAGCTCGACTCGACGGAGCTGCCCGAGGAGGTCGGCCGCTACATGGTCGCTCTCGCTCGCACGACGCGCTCCGTCGCCGGAGTGGAGCTCGGTGTGAGCTCACGCGGGATCATGCACTGGGCCAGCGCCTCGAAGGCCACCGCACGGCTCAACGGACGGAACTACGTTACGGTCCAGGACGCGAAGGACATCGCGCCGTACGTGCTTCGCCACCGCCTGATCATGCAGGGCGATGCGAAAGCGGAAGATGCGCTGGACGCGGCATTCGAGCAGGTTCCGGTGCCGGAGCCGGTCGCGACCTTCGTCTACGTCTAGCGCGCGAAGCCCTATCGGGCGACCGCCTCCTCGAGCGCACGCCGGCCGAGCACCTTGGCGAGATGGCGGCGGAAGTCCGCGCTCGCCGCATAATCGGTCGAGGGGTCGGTCCCATCAGGGATGAGCGCCGCCGCCTCAGCGATCGTGGCTCCTCCCGCGAGTGCGTCCTCCGCCGCGCTCGCGCGAAGCGGGGTCGCGCCCATGTTCGTGAGCCCGATCGAGGCCTTCCCGACAGCGCCGTTCGTGCGCTCGACGATCGCCGCCACCGCGACGGTCGCCCAGTCCTGGGCGCGCCGGGTCATCTTCGTGTACGACCAGCCGGCCGCCGCGCGCTTGGGGACGCGGACCTCGACGAGCATCTCGGCGGATGCGATCGCCGTCTGAAAGACGCCGGTGAAGAACTCGGAGGCCGGAACCATCCGTTCTCCTCCCTGCCCGCGGACGACGAGCTCCGCATCGAGGGCGAGCATCACAGCTGGAAGGTCGGACGCGGGATCCCCGTACGCGAGCGTCCCTCCGATCGTGCCCCTGTGGCGGACCTGTGGATCCCCGATCGTCCCGGCCGCGAACGAGACGACCGGGCAGTGCTCCTGCAAGAGCGGATCGTGGTGGACGTCGCGGTGCCGCGTCAGCGCCCCGATCGCCACGTACTCTCCCTCGTCGCGAACGTAGGAGAGCTCAGCGAGGCGTCCGATGTCGACGAGGACGGACGGGCGGGCCAGGCGCAGCTTCATCGCCGGGAGGAGGGAATGCCCGCCGGCAAGCAGCTTCGCGTCCTCCCGCTCGCCGAGGAGCGCGATCGCGTGCTCGGCGCTCTCGGCAACCTCGTAGTCGAACGGTGCGGGAATCACGCCTTCACCTCCTGAATCGCCCGCCAGACTCGCTCAGGCGTGGCCGGCATCTGCATGTCTGTGACGCCGAGGTGCGAGAGAGCGTCGACGACCGCGTTGATCACGGCGGGCGCCGACGCGATCGTCCCGGTCTCCCCCACGCCCTTCACCCCGAGCGGGTTCGTCGGGCTCCTCGTCTCGGTCAGGTCGGTCTCGAAGGAGGGGAGCTCGGCTGCGGTCGGAACGAGATACGTCGTCATCGTCGTCGTCAGCAGATTCGCATCTTCGTCGTACACGGCCTCCTCCCACAACGCGGCAGCGATGCCCTGTGTGATGCCGCCGTGCACCTGGCCCTCGACGATCATCGGGTTGACGGCCGCTCCGACGTCGTCGACGGCCACGTAGCGGACGAGCCGGGTGTCCCCCGTCTCCGTGTCCACCTCGACCACCGCCGCGTGTGCGCCGCCCGGCCAGGAGAAGTTCGGGGGGTCGTAGGTGGCGGTCGCTTCGAGACCCGGCTCCATGCCGTCGGGCAAATTGTGCGCCGAATGCGCCTGGAAGGCCGCGGCCTGGATCGTCATCTCCCGCTCGGGAGAGCCCTTGACCCGGAACGTCCCGTCCGCGAACTCGAGGTCGTCGGCCGAGACCTCGAGCTGGTGCGAGACGATCTGGCGGGCCTTGTCCACGATCTTCGCGCTCGCGTGCACGAGCGCGACACCCCCCACCGCAAGCGACCGGCTGCCGTACGTGTCCATTCCGAGCTGGGAGACGGCCGTGTCGCCGTGGAGCACCTCGATGTCAGCGAGCGCGACGCCGAGCTGATCTCCGACGATCTGCGACCACGACGTCTCATGGCCCTGTCCGTGCGGCGAGGTTCCGGTGACGACCTGAACCGAGCCGAGCGGCTGGACGCGAATCGTCGCCGAGTCCCAGCCGCCGACCGCATACCGGATCGCTCCGAGGATCCGCGACGGGGCAAGGCCGCACATCTCGTTGTAGGTCGAGAAGCCAACGCCGAGCAGCTTCGTGTCGCCTCCCTCCCTCCTTGCCGTCTGCTCACTTCGGATCGAGTCGAGGTCGAGCAGCTCGAGCAGCCGATCGAGCGAGGCGTGATAGTCGCCAGAGTCGATCGTCAGGCCCGAGGCAAGCTCGGCGGGGTACTCGGTGATGAAGTTCCGCCGGCGCAGCTCGATGGGGTCGATCCCTAGCTCCGCCGCGAGCGCGTCCATCGTGCGCTCGAGGACGTACGTGGCCTCGGGCCGGCCGGCGCCACGGTAGGCATCCGTCGGTGTCGTGTGGGTGAAGACGCCGGTGAAGGTGACGCTGTAGTTCGGGATGTCGTACGGCCCGTTGTAGATCCATGCTCCGAGCAGCGGGATTCCCGGCGTGACGAGTTGCAGGTACGCGCCCATCGCGCACTTCGCCTCGGACTTGACCACCGTGATCTTCCCGTCCTTCGTCGCCGCGAAGGTCAGCTCGTGAACGGTGTCGCGGCCGTGGATGGTCGCGACGTAATTCTCCGAGCGCTCCTCGGTCCACTTGACTGGCCGGCCGAGGCGCTTGGCGAGCGCGATGACGAGCGCTTCTTCGGCATAGACGTCGAGCTTCGAGCCGAACCCGCCACCGACGTCGGGGGCGATGACGCGGATCTTCGCCTCGGGGATCCCGAGAACGATCTGCAGCGCAAAACGAAGGATGTGCGGAACCTGGGTCGACGACCAGATGGTGGCTTCGCCCGTCGGCCCCACCTGCGCGAGCACGCCCCGCGGCTCCATCGCGTTCGGGATCAGCCGCGGCTGCACGTAGCGCCGCGTGACGACGACGTCGGCCGCGTCGAGCGCCGCCTGGACGCCGTCCGTCTCTAGCTTCCACACATAGCACTCGTTCGTGCCCAGATCGGCGTGCACCAGCGGCGCGCCGTCCTCGAGCGCCCGCTCGACGTCGGCCGTCGCGTCGAGCGCCTCGTAATCCACCTCGACGAGCTCGGCTGCGTCCTTTGCGAGAGCGCGGCTCTCGGCGATCACTACCGCGACGCCGTCGCCCTGGTGGCGCGCCTCCTCCACGGCGAGCGGGAAGTGCGGCGGCATCTTGATGTCCTCGGTCACCGCCCACGCGCAGGGAAGCGAGCCTTTCCAATCTTCGGCGAGGTCGGCGCCGCTGAATGCGGCGACCACTCCCTCAGCGGCGCGCGCAGCGTCCAGGTTCACGCTCGCGATGCGTGCGTGCGGATACGGGCAGCGGACGACGGCCATGTAGACCGTGCCCGGCAGCGTGAGGTTGTCGATGAACGTGGCTCGTCCCGTCAGGAATGACGCATCTTCCCTGCGCTTGACGGACGTGCCGACGAACGTCTCTCGAGTCTCGATGACGGCCATGACTCAGATCACCCCCGCGGCGGCCGCGACGGCCTCGACGATGTTGTGGTACCCGGTGCAGCGGCACAGGTTCCCCTCGAGACCCTCACGGATGGCTTCCTCGTCAGTCGCACCGCCGCTCTCGATGAGGCTCACCGCGGCCAGCACCATCCCGGGTGTGCAGAAGCCGCACTGCAGGGCGTGGTGCTCGTGGAACGCCTGCTGCACGGGGTGCAGGTCGCCGTTTGTGGCCAGGCCCTCGATCGTCGTGATCTCGAACCCCTCCGCCTGGACGCCGAGCATGGTGCACGACTTGACCGACTCGCCGCCCACGAGCACGGTGCAAGCTCCGCACGCCGAGGTGTCGCAGCCGACGGTCGTGCCCGTAAGCCCGAGGCGCTCCCTGAGGACATAGACGAGCAGCTCTCGGGGCTCCAGCTCGAGCTCGTGGCGCGTCCCGTTGACCGTGAGCGCTACGCGTCGCAAGAGATCCTTTCCCTTCCTCGCAATTGACATGCCGAGCGTACAACTCCGCCGGTCGCGTTTCCACCGGTTCAGCGACGCCGCTTGAGCGCGCGCTCGATCTGCCGCTGCGCGTCCCGGTCCGCAATCACGCGGCGCTTGTCGGCGCGCTCGCGACCCTTGGCGACCGCGAGCTCGACCTTCACGCGGCCGTCCTTGAAGTACATGCGGATGGGAACGAGCGTCAGGCCCTTCTCACGCACCTTCCCGTAGAGCGAGTCGATCTCCTGGCGGTGGAGCAGAAGCTTCCGGTCCCGGTCCGGCTCATGGCCTGACGAGCCCTTCTGCGCGTACTCGGCGATCGAGGCGCCGACGAGCCACGCCTCGCCGTCGCGGATGTCCGCGTACGCGGAACCGAGCTGGACGTGGCCCTCGCGCGCAGACTTCACCTCCGTTCCGCTCAGGACGACGCCGGCCTCGAGGCGCTCGAGGAACTCGTAGTCCCGCCGCGCGCGGCGGTTCTCGGCGATCAGCTTGGTGTCGGCCATTGGGTTACGTGTCGAGAGGGACGCCGGCGAAGCGGCGTGCGATCTCCTTCAGCACCTTCAGCGCGACGCTCGGCTCCGACTCGACGATCGCGAGCGCGTCCTCGCGCGGGATGCTGAGCAGGCGAACCCGGGTTCCCGCGCGCACGCGCCCGATCCGGGTCGCCTCCGGAGTGAGGAGCGCGAGCTCGCCGAAGAAGTTTCCCTCTCCCAGCTCGATGGGCTCGTCGCCCCGAAGCTCGACCGAGAC
Source organism: Actinomycetota bacterium (assembly GCA_013817555.1). Taxonomy (GTDB): domain Bacteria; phylum Actinomycetota; class Thermoleophilia; order Gaiellales; family Gaiellaceae; genus GMQP-bins7. The sequence continues at coordinate 10,603 of JACDCN010000018.1, read as the reverse complement.
CGTGCCCTCGCAGATCACGAACATTCCCGAGCCGGGATCGCCAGGGAGCGCGATCACCTGACCCGGATCGCGCTCGAGCTCGGCGACGCATCCGGCCAGGCGCTGTAGCCCGGCATCCGAGACGTCGGCGAAGAGAGGCAGGGCACGGAGGTCGTCGACGGTCATGAGCGGTTCATTATCGCGACCGCGCGGCGATCCCGGCGCAGCGCTCGCAGAGCGGGAACCAGGGCGCGCACGAGCGCCCACACGAGCGGCAGCGCCCCAGCGTGGGCGACTCGACCTCGACTCGGAGACGAGCGACCACGCGCGCCGCGGCCGCCTCCTCGAGCGCGGCCGCCCGCTCGCTCGTGACGCCCCCGACGCCGGGGAACTGGAGCGCGAACCAGCGCAGGATGCTCGCCTCTCGTCCGGCTTGCTCCGCGTCCTCGAGCCGGGCGTCTCGAAGCCGCGCCGTATCGAGAAGGAAGGTCAGGTGCGGTCGCGCTACCCGGTCGCCGGCGATCGCGAGCGCGAGCGTTCCCAGGAGCTCGAGGTTGTCTTCGTCCACGGGGGCGTTGACGAGCTTCCAGGAGTCATCGAGAGAGAGCCGTCGCCCGCGCTGGGCGAGTCGGCGCTGCACAGCCTCCAGCCGCAACCGCAAAGGTTGCAGCGACTCGACGGCAAGCCAGCTCTCGAAGGCCCACTCGCGAATGGCGACGCGATGCCAGGCCACCAGGGCGGCATCGAGGTCTCGCGGATCGTCGACTCCGAGGTCGGAGAGCCTGGGACGAATACGCGCCTCGTCGACGACGCGGTAACCCCAAAAGTCGCCCGGAAGTCGGACATGCGGCTCGAGCGCGGACTCGACGATGTCGGGATCCGCAGTTCCCCAACCGAGGCCGGCGAGGACACCGACATGGCCGCGCTCGACCAGGCCGAAGCGGCCGGCGCGACCTGCGATCTGCGCGATCTCCCAGGGAAGAAGGTTGCGTCGCTCGTCCCCGTCGAATTTCGTCGTCTCGGCGAAGAGCAGTGTCTCGCAGGGGAGGTTCACGCCGTGGCCGAGCACGTCGGTCGCGACGCAGACATCGGCCGCGCCAGAGAGGAAGCGATCGATCTCCTCTCGCCTGGACGCGAGCGGCATCGCGCCGTACAGGACCGCGACTCGGCCAGGGTGCAGCCGGTTCACCTCGCCGGCGAGCGCGAGCACCGCCTTTCGGCTGAAGGCGACGACGACGGTGCCCGTGGCGAGCGAGCGGAGCGTGCGCTCGCCGACAAATTCGAGCGGCAGCTTCCGCTCAAAGACCTTGAGCTCCGCCTCCGGGAAGGCGCGCTCGACGAGCGGGAGCGCATCGAGCGCTCCGAGCAGGAGGATCTCGCGGTACTCGCCCGCAAGCATCAGCCGCGTCCACGCCGAGCCGCGCTCGTCGTCGTCCGCCCACTGGATTTCGTCCAGGACGAGAAGCTCTCCCGACTGCGGCGCCATCTCCACTGTGCAGCAGACGATCGGCGCTCCCTCGTTCACGCGCTCTTCGCCCGTGATGAGCGCGACCCGGTCGTAGCCGATGCGGTCACCGAGTCTCCGATGCGCCTCCTGCGCCAGCATCCGCAGCGGCCCTGCGTACACGCCTTGACCTTTGGCGACGAGCTCTTCGAGCGCCGCATATGTCTTCCCGGAGTTCGTCGGCCCCAGGTGCGCAACGACCCGCTCTGGCTCGCGCGTGCGGGAAGGGAGCGAGATCGCGATCCGCCGCTCGGCGTGCCGGACGGCGTTCCCGGGGTTACGCCGTTGTGCGCGGGCGGACCGGCTTGGTCGCTTCTGGCGCCCGCGTGGGGGTCGTCGCTGGTGCATCACACCACGGTATCGGGCGAAGACCGAGGTCTGGCTGAAGCCAGACCCGAGCACAGGGAAGGCGGTTACCTACAACCAGACCCCGGTTTAGGTCAGACGCGCAGGAAGCGGCGCAGCGTCAGCCCGGAGCCGATCGCGCCGATCCCGAGCCCGACTCCGATCAAGAGCGCTGCCGTCCAGGTGAAGGCGAGCGCACGGACGTCGGGGTCGTCCTGGATGTGCCCGAGGATTTGCGGGACAGCGATCTCACGCCCCACGAAGAGGAGAGCGACCGCCGCGACCGAGCCGGCCAGACCCGTGAGAACGCCCTCCAGCATGAAGGGACCGCGGACGAACCAGTTGGTCGCCCCGACGAGCTTCATCACCTCGATCTCGCGACGCCGTGCGAAGATGGACAACCGAATCGTGTTCGCGATGAGGATCGTCGAGGCGCCAAGGAGCACGATCACGACGACGAGGAAGACCAGCTGGATCGCCCGGGCGATCTGCAGAATCCGTTCCGAGACCTCCTTGCCGTGCCGGACCTCGTCGACCGCTGCGAGCTTTGCGTTCCGGACGGTGGCGGCGATGTTGGCCGTGTCCTCGCCCCGCTTGGGGACGACGTCGAACGAGGCGGGCAGCGGGTTCGAGACGAGATTCTCGGTGAGCTCCGGATTGCGCTTGCGCATGATCGCGAGCGCCTCGGCCTTGGGGATGAAATCGACGCCGCCGACCTTGACGCGCTCGTCCGATTCGAGCAGGACGCGAAGCTGGTCGATCTGCTTCGGGGTCGACTCGTCCTTGACGTAGACATGAACCGCGAGCTCCCGCTTCTTGTCTTCCGACCAGGACACGAGCCACGTGCCGATCCCGACGAAGACACCGATCAGCACCATCCCGATCAGCACGGACACGACCGACGCGAAGGTGGTCGCGAGGTTCGCGCCGATCGAGCGGAACGCCTCGGAGAAAACGAGCCGGAGTCGCGTCATTCTTCGGTGTATCCACCGCGGCGCTCGTCACGGACGAGCCTGCCCGCCTCGAGCGCGATCACGCGCTTGCGCATCTTGTCCACCATCTCGCGGTCGTGGGTGACCATGAGAATCGTCGTGCCCGTGCGATTGATGCGGTACAGGAGCTGCATGATCCCGACCGAGGTGTCCGGGTCGAGATTTCCGGTCGGCTCGTCGCAAACAAGCAGCGGGGGGTGGTTGACGAACGCTCTTGCGATCGAGACGCGCTGCTGCTCGCCACCCGAGAGCTCCTCTGGCCTGGAGTTCATCTTGTGCCCCAGCCCGACCAGGTTGAGCACCTCCGGAACCTTCTTGCGGATCTGCGCGTTCGACTGGCCCTGGACGCGAAGCGCGTAGCCGATGTTCTCGGCCGCGGTGCGGTTCGGGAGCAGCTTGAAGTCCTGGAACACGCAGCCGAGGTTCCGGCGCAGGAGCGGAACCTTCGAGCGCTTAAGCCGCGAGAGGTCGCGGCCACCGACGACAATGCGTCCCTCGGTCGGCTCGATCTCTTTCAGCAGGAGACGAATCACGGTCGACTTCCCCGATCCGGAAGCCCCCACGACGAAGACGAACTCGCCCTTGTCGATGGTGAACGAGACGCCCTCGAGGGCGACCACTCCCGGCTCGTAGACCTTCCGGACGTTCTCGAAGACGATCATCGTCGAGCCGCTCGGCTCGGCGTCCACCGGATGCGGAGTAGCGAGAGTCTCGGTCTGTGGCTCGGCCAATGCAGTCATCGTCGCGTCTGTCTGTGAGTCGTAATCCAGCACCGGGCTAAAGGGAAGACGCAGCCGGCGAAGGCCGCTCCGGTTCTTGGGAAGCGCCGATTGTAGCGGACATCTCGGCTGGTTTACAGGACTTTTCCCGCCGCCTTGGCGAGGAGATAGGACTGGACGAAGCCGTCGAGGGCGCCGTCCAAGACGGACTGCGCGTTTCCGACCTCGTGGTCGGTGCGGTGATCTTTGACCAGCTGGTAAGGATGGAGCACGTAGGAGCGGATTTGACTCCCGAAGCCGATGTCCTGCGCCGCCCCTCGCTCCCGCGCCAGCTCGGCCTCCCGCTTCTCCTCCTCGAGCTCGGCGAGACGCGAGCGCAGGATCCGGAGCGCCGTCTGCTTGTTCGAGGTCTGCGAGCGCTCGTTCTGGCACTGGACGACGATTCCGCTCGGAAGGTGCGTGATTCGCACCGCGCTGTCGGTCTTGTTCACGTGCTGGCCGCCGGCCCCGCTCGCGCGATAGGTGTCGATCCGGAGATCCGCCTCGTCGATCTCGACCGGCGCGTCGTCGGGAAGGAGCGGCGCGACGACGACCTGCGAGAACGCGGTGTGGCGACGATGTGAGGCGTCGAAGGGCGACTGCCGCACCAGGCGGTGGACACCCCGCTCGGCCTTGAGGACGCCATAGGCGTTCTCGCCGCGGACCGCGACCGTGGCCGACTTGAGACCCGCTTCCTCGCCCGGGCTGGCCTCGAGCAGCTCGTGCTCGAATCCCCGGTCGGACGCCCAGCGGAGGTACATGCGCAGGAGCATCTCGGCCCAGTCCTGGGCATCGGTTCCCCCCGTTCCCGAATGGATCTCGAGGATCGCGTCTCCTGCGTCGTACTTCCCGGTGAAGAGCGCGTCCTCCTGTAGGTGCCCGAGCTCGCCTTCGAGCGAGTCGACCATCTCGGCGATCTCCGCGCCGAGCTCTCCCTCGCCGAAGGAGAGGAGCTCCTTCACGTCCTCGTACTCGTGCCGAAGTCGTTCGTAGCGCTCGAGCTTCCGTGTGGCGCGCGCGTGCTCCATCGAGATCCGAGCGGCCTGAGCCTGGTCGTCCCAGAAACCAGGCGCGCCCATCGCCTCCTCGAGCCCGGCCTGTCCGCGGGCTAACGCCTCCGGGTCAAAGATAATCACGGACCCAGGCGAGCTGGGCACCGATCTCCTCGAGCCGCTGGTCGAGGCTCTGTGTCGTCTCGGCCACACTAGGAGCCTAGATGCTTGATCGGAAATTGGCGACGCGGGAATTTCCGATCAAGCATCTAGCCAAGCGTGCAGTCGTGTAAGGCTGTGCTTCGCCACAACGGGTTCGGGGAAAGGTCAGTCCGACACGATGATCACGTCTCTCAGAAGGGCAGTTCGGACGCGGCATCCGGTCGAGGTCGAGATGGGTCTCGTCGCGCTTGTCCTGCTCGCGTGGCAAGCGGCTCGCATCCCGCTCGAAGGCACGGTGGAGACCTCCGTCGCCCATGCTCAATCGGTGCGACGGCTGGAGCACGCCCTTGGGCTCGACGTCGAGAACTCTGTTATCCGCTTCGGCGCCACTGCCCCCTTCGACGGCATCCTCGAGTGGATGTACACGGGCATCCACACTCCGGCGCTGTTCGGTTTCCTGGCCGCCGCGTGCGTCTACGCGCCCGAGCGGTACACGAGGCTGCGCACGATCTTCGTCGTCTCGTTCCTGCCGGCGCTCCTCGCCATCGGTCTCTATCCGCTCGCACCGCCGCACTGGCTGCCCGAGCTCGGTTTCGGCCTGGCGCCGAGGCAGGATGAGCTCGCCGGATCGATCGAGACCCTGATACACAACTCGACCGCCGCCATCGCCAGCCAACACTTCGGCTTCGCGGTCTTCATCGCCGCCGCCTCACTCTGGCTTGCGCCTCGCTCGCGAATTGCCTGGGCGACGCTCGCATACCCGGCGCTGGTGTTCGTCGTCATCGTCGGAACCGGCAACCACTACGTACTCGACTGCATCGTCGGCTTGCTCACGTTTGTGTTCGCCGCGGCGGTGGCCGTGCTCCTTCACGGCCGGCGGGAGCCGCGCCCCACGAATGCGCCCGCTACGCGCGAGGTCGTCAGCATCTCTTTCGGCTTCATGATGATCGCCTGGGGACTCGTCTCCCTTCAGCTGATCTCGCCGAGGGGTTGGAGCAACGCCGTCCCCGTATTGGTGCTCGCGGGAGGAATCGCGGCGGTGCTCGTGCCACGGCTCAGCGCGAAGGAGCCTCTCGTCGAGAGCGGCTGAAGACATCGGCGCACTCGTCCGAAGGAGCAACCGGTGCTGTTCATAGCCTTCGGTCTAGCCGCATGAGTCCCCGTTCCTCCTTCTCCGCTGCAGCCCGCGCCGCCCGCAGCGTCAAGCGCGAGATCGGGTCAGCGACCCGCGGTCGAAAAGGCCGTCGACGAGGCAGACGCGGAAAGTCGAAGAACCGCGGCTGAGCAGGCACACTGAGTCGGTGACTCGAGAGACAGCAGGCAGCGCACGACAGCCCTCCAGACGCAATGGAAAGTCGCCGATGCATGAAGCTGACGTGACAACCCGTATCGACTCACCCGGCAAGCGCCTGCTCAACCGCGAGCTCTCACTGCTCGACTTCCACGCGCGCGTGCTGGAGCTCGCCGCAGACGACGCGATCCCGCTGCTCGAACGCGTGAAGTTCTGCGCGATCCTCTCCTCGAACGTCGACGAGTTCTTCCAGGTTCGCGTCGCCGGTCTGCTTGGCCAGGCGGAGTCCGGGCTCACGGTGCACTCGCCTGACGGGCTCACGCCACAGCAGGCACTCGCGGAGATTCGCGAACGCGTTCTCGACCTCACCTCACGGCAGTCGAGACTCTGGAAGCGGGAGCTCCGCCCCGCACTTGCAGCAGAAGGGATCATCATCGGTGGCGTCAAGGACTGCCAGAAGAAGGACTTGAAGGAGCTCGAGCGTCGCTTCGAGCGGGAGATCTACCCGGTCCTCACGCCGCTCGCCGTCGGCCCAGGCCAGCCCTTTCCCTATATCTCCGGTCTGTCACTGTCCCTCGCCGTCTTCGTCGCAGATGCGGACACGGGCGAGGAGCGCCTGGCCCGGGTCAAGATTCCAGAGGGGCTGCCGCGCTTCCTCGCCGTCGGCCGAGGCGGCCTCTACGTGTCGCTCGAGCGAGTGATCGCACACTTCCTGCCGCGCCTCTTCCCGGGTGTGTCCGTGGTCGAGCGGGCGGTCTTCCGGGTCACGCGGGATGCTGACTTCGAGGTCTCCGATGACGCGGCGGATCTCCTCGAGGCCGTCGAGACCGAGCTTAGGAAGCGCCGCTTCGGCGACGTCGTTCGCTTGGAGGTGAGCTCGTCGGCATCCGAGCAGATGGTGGAGCGACTGACGCGCGGGCTGGGCGCGGACGAGTCTCAGGTCTACCGCATCGAAAGTCCGCTCGACCTCGCCGATCTCATGGAGCTTGCACTAATCGAGCGTCCGGACCTCATGGGCGAGTCACACGTGCCGGTCGTACCCCCGCGACTCGCAGGCGCACAGACCCAGCCTGCTCGCTTCTTCGACGAGATTCGACGAGGCGACATCCTCGTGCATCAGCCCTATGACTCGTACCGCGCCAGCTTCGAGACCTTCGCCCAGGCAGCCGCCCTGGACCCCGACGTCATCGTGATGAAGACCGCGGTCTACCGTACGAGCAACGACAGCGTTCTGGTGGGCTCGCTCATCCAGGGAGCCGAAGAGGGGAAGCAAGCGGTGTGCCTGGTCGAACTCAAGGCGCGATTCGACGAGCGCCGGAACATCGAATGGTCGCGCGCGCTCGAAGAGGCGGGTGTTCACGTCGCCTACGGCTTCCCCGACATGAAGATTCACGCGAAGACGACTCTTGTCGTGCGTCGCGAAGGCGGGGTTCTGCGCCGGTACGCACACATCGGCACTGGCAACTACCACGCCGCTACGGCTCGCCAATACGAGGACATCGGCATCTTCACCGCGGACGAGGACATCACCGCGGACGTCGCCGAGCTCTTCAACCACATCACTGGGTTCGGCCGCACGCAGGACTTCCGCAAGCTGCTCGTGGCGCCCTTCACCCTCCGCAGCGGCCTGGTCGACGAGATCCGCGCAGTCGCGGCGGCGGCCGCGGAGGGGGAGCCGGCTCGCATTCGGCTCAAGCTGAACCACCTCGTCGATCCAGGCATGGTCGAGGAGCTCTACGCCGCGTCACAGGCGGGGGCCGAGATCGACGTCATCGCACGCTCGACCTGCGCGCTTCGCCCTGGCGTCGAGGGCCTCTCGGAGAACGTTCGCGTTCGCTCGATCGTCGGGCGCTTCCTCGAGCACAGTCGCGTGTTCGCATTCGAGGCCGGCGAGCGGTCGACGACGTACGTGGGAAGCGCCGACCTGATGACGCGCAACCTCGATCACCGCATCGAAGTCCTCGTTCCCATCGAGAGCATCCGCGCGCGCCAGGAAGTGCACGCCATCCTCGACAGCGCGCTCGCGGACAACGCAAACGCGTGGCTGCTCGGCTCGGACGGCAGCTGGACACGCGCGACTTCCGGCAAGTCGGACAAGCGGCACTCGCACTACGCGGCGATGACTCGCCGAGCGGCCGAGCGGGCGCGCCGCGGCACTCGCCGCGTCGACTGACGGTCTCTCCTTCGGTTCGGTCGGCGGCTACAAAGCCCGCGACGGGCTCACGCGCCGTGGCACTTCTTGAACTTCTTGCCCGAGCCGCACCAGCACGGGTCGTTGCGCCCCACGTCCTTGTGGTCGTTCACGACCTGCTGCTGAACAGGCAGCACCGAAGACCGAGCAGGCGGAGCGGCGAGCGCGGTCGCCGCGCTCCCCGCGGCGGCGATCGCGTCCGCTCCGGCGGAGGTCTCGTGCTCGTAGTGGAGATCGTCGCCTCGCGCGTGCATCGGCTCGAGGGCCGGCTGCTCGACCTGAACCGAGACGTGGAAGAGCGTAAAGACGACCTCCTGCCGGATCGTCCCGCTGAGCTCCTCGAAGAGGATGTGGCCTTCCCCGCGATATTCGACGAGGGGATCCTTCTGCGCGAACGCACGGAGGTGGACGCCCTCACGTAGGTAGTCCATCGACTCCAGGTGCTCGCGCCAGCGGTGATCGACGACCTGCAGGATGATGTAGCGCTCGACCTCCCTCGCGAGCTCTGCCCCGAGCGCTTGCTCGCGTTCGGCATACGTCTCGAGCGCGTCCTCGACGAACTCCTCGGTCAGCGCGGCACGGTCCGTGACGTCGACCTCTTCCCGGAGCTCCTCAGCCGTGATGTCCGTCCCGGAGAGCGCCTGCATGCTCGTGACGAGGCCTTCGAGATCCCAGTCCTCGGCGAACTCGGAGTCCGTGAACTGGGCGACGCTCGCCTCGACCGTCTCCGTGATCCAACCGCTCACCTCGTCCGACAGGTCCTCTCCCTCGAGGACGCGACGGCGCTGGTCGTAGATCACGAGGCGCTGCGTGTTCATCACGTCGTCGTACTTGAGGACGTTCTTGCGCGCGACGAAGTTCTGCTCCTCGACCTTCTTCTGGGCGTTCTCGATCTGCTTCGAGAGGATCCCGGCTTCCATCGGCTGGTCGTCGGGGATCTTGAAGCGGTTCATGATCCCGTGGATCCGGTCGCCTGCGAAGAGCCGAACGAGGTCGTCCTGCGCCGAGAGGTAGAACCGCGACTCGCCCGGGTCGCCCTGGCGACCTGAGCGGCCGCGAAGCTGGTTGTCGATACGCCGCGCCTCGTGGCGCTCGGTGCCGAGCACGTACAGGCCACCCACGTCGACGACGCCGTCGCCGAGCTTGATGTCGACGCCGCGGCCGGCCATGTTCGTCGCGATGGTGACCGCGCCCGGCTGGCCCGCGTCCTTGATGATCTCGCTCTCGCGCTCGTGCTCCTTCGCGTTCAGGACGTTGTGCGGGATGCCCTTTCGCTTCAGGAGCTCCGCGAGGAACTCGGACGTCTCGACGGCGATCGTGCCGACAAGGACCGGCTGCCCCTGCTCGTGGCGCTCGACGAGGTCGTCGAGCACGGCTTGCCACTTCGCTTCGACCGTCTTGAAGATGAAGTCGTTCTCGTCCGCTCGCGCGATCGCCTCGTTGGTCGGGATCTCGACCACGTGGAGGTTGTAGATCTCGACAAACTCCTTCTCCTCCGTCTTCGCCGTCCCGGTCATCCCTCCGAGCGTCTCGTACAGCCGGAAGTAGTTCTGGAGGGTGATCGTGGCGAGCGTGACGTTCTCCTCGCGGATGCGGACACCCTCCTTGGCCTCGATCGCCTGGTGCAAGCCCTCGCTCCAGCGACGGCCTTCCATGATGCGGCCGGTGAACTCGTCGACGATCTTGACCTCGCCCTCCTGCACGACGTAGTCGACGTCGCGCTTGTACAGCGATTCCGCCTTGAGCGCCTGAGTCAGATGGTTGACGAGCAAGACGTGGCTCGGCTCGTACAAATTGTCGATCCCGAGCGCGTCCTCGACCGAGGCGATCGCGGTCTGCGCGGGGGACACGGTCTTGAACTTCTCGTCGTACAGGTAGTCGGCGCCGGAGGTCTCGGTCTCGTCCTCTCCCTTCGCGGACTTGCGGGTCGCGGCCTGCCCGTGCAGGCCCTTGACCACGCGCGCGAACTGGTAGTAGGTCGACGCGGCCGTCTCCGGCTCGCCGGAGATGATGAGCGGCGTTCGGGCCTCGTCGATCAGGATCGAGTCGACCTCGTCCACGATCGCGTAGGCGTGGCTGCGCTGGACGGTTCCCTCGAGGGAGACCGCCATGTTGTCGCGCAGGTAGTCGAACCCGAACTCCGAGTTCGTCCCGTATACGACGTCGCAGGCATACGCCTTGCGGCGCTCCGCGAACGGCATCATGTTCTGAATCGAGCCGACGGACGAGCCGAGCAGGTCGTACACCGGACGCGTCCACTCCGAGTCGCGCTTGGCGAGGTAGTCGTTGGTGGTCACGAGATGAACGCCGCGACCCGTGAGCCCGTTCAAATAAAGTGCTTGGACGGCGACGAAGGTCTTTCCCTCACCCGTCTTCATCTCGGCGATAT
>JACDCN010000180.1 GCA_013817555.1 Actinomycetota bacterium | reverse complement strand
CGGTCGTGGACGGCGAGGAGCGCCCCTCGCGACATCGCTGTGGGGATTTCGGGAAGCCACAGCCGTACATGCCGATCTCCCTCGAGGAATGGCTGGACGCTGCTCCCCGGCTCGAGACGGACTGGGACGGGCTCCGGGAGACCTACGACTGCAGCCTGCGCGACCTCGCAGCGCTTCGGTTCCAGCCGGTCGACGACTCCGACAGAACGCTGCCGGCCGGCGGGCTCCCCTGGTTCATGGCGTTGTTCGGGCGCGACAGCATCGTCATGGCGTACCAGCTGCTCCCCTTTCAGCCTCAGGTCGCCAAAGCGACACTCGAAGCGCTCGCAGAGCTCCAGGCGACGGAACGCGACGACTTCCGCGACGCCGAGCCCGGGAAGATCCTGCACGAGCTCCGCCGAGGGGAGCTGACGATCCTCGGCGACCAGCCGCATTCCCCCTACTATGGAGGCCACGACACGACATCGCTCTTCCTCGTCCTCCTCGACGAATACGAGCGATGGACGGGCGACTCGGAGCTCGTGCGCTCACTGGAGCAGCCGGCTCGTGCCGCTCTCCGCTGGATCGAGGAGGAGGGAGACCTCGACGACGACGGATTTCTCGAGTACTCCAGGCGCTCGCCTGAGGGCCTGGACAACCAGGGTTGGAAAGACTCCGACAACTCGATGCTCTTCGCCGACGGCACTCGGGCAGAGGCGCCGATTGCCGCGTGTGAGGTTCAGGCTTACGCCTACGACGCTTTCCGGCGCACGGCGCGCCTGGCTCGCGAGGTCTGGGATGACGCCGAGCTCGCGGACCGGCTTCTCGGTCGTGCGGAGAAACTGCGCGAACTCTTCGAAGAGGCATTCTGGAGCGCCAAGCGCGGCCACTACGTCCTGGCGCTCGACGGTGAGAAGAGACAGGTCGACGCGCTGACCTCGAACATCGGGCACGTGCTCTGGAGCGGGATCGCCTCGCCAGAGCGGGCGAAGGCCACCGTCGAGAAGCTGCTGTCACCCGAGCTCTCGAGTGGGTGGGGAATCCGCACCATGTCGTCCGCCGACGCCGGCTACAACCCGCTCGAGTACCACAACGGCACCGTCTGGCCGCACGACACGGCACTCGTCGCCGAAGGCATGCGGCGCTACGGATTCCGCGACGAGGCGAGTCGGGTCGCGGTCGCGCTGCTGGAGGCCGCCGAGGCCTTCGACGGCCGGCTCCCCGAGCTCTTCGGCGGGTTCGACCGGGCTGGGTCAGGAGCACTGGTCGAGTACGACGGCGCCTCTCGCCCGCAGTCCTTCGCAGCCGGAGCTCCGCTCATGGCCCTACGGACGCTGCTCGGGCTCGACGCGGAAGACGGCGGAGTGCGTGTCGATCCGGCGGTCCCGGAGTCGCTAGGCGAGCTCGCGCTACGAGGTCTCTCCGTGCATAGCCGGCGCGTCGACGCCGGCTGAGCGCGCACCGCCGGCTCATTAGCGAACCTGGATATCGCGCGCACGAGCCGCTCAGATCGCAGGGCCAGCATTCGCTCTCGATAACCAGCGCTCACTGACCGCAAAGGAGACGGTTCGCATGTCTTGGAAAGAACTAAAGAAACCCGTCATTCTCGTCCTCGCCCTGGCCTCGATGGTCGCGCTCGTGCCGTCCGCCGTCGCACAGGAGATCGAGCCGCCGCCGCCTTCGGTCGGCACGAACGTCCCGGCCAGCTACTTCGGGCCGTTCCCGTCGCAGATCGACCGGAAGCTCGTCGGGCCGGTGCAGCTGCTCCGCTCCGGAACCTTGGACATTCGCAAGGCCACGATCGAGATTCCGCTCTACCTCGGCCACATGGCCGACGGTCGCAACGTCTGGTACATCCTCACCGACACGAGCGATAAGGACAACTCGGAAGCACTCGGCCTGAACCACTCCGCGAAGCTGCACTACAGCAACGTCGGGCGGGCGACGCGATCCGGCCGACTCAACAAGCGGGCCGGTCTGGTCTTCGAGACAGGCACCGTCGACTTCTCTCCCGACCGGAAGCTCCTTCCCGGCCGCGGCGCGAACGCGTTCCCGCCCAGGGTCGCGACTCCCGGCTCGGTCGGGGACGCCGACTATACGCCGCTCGTCCGGATCGAGAACGCAGGTGGGCATGTCTACAACGCTCCGGTCGTCGCCTTCGACAAGACGGCTGCGCAGATCCGCTCCTGCAACAAACGTCCGAACTACAACCTCGTGCACGACCGCGTCGCTCGCATCTGCCCGAAGGGCAACGGGGGCGGCACCGTGACGATCAAGCTGACGGGGATCTTCAGCTTTGCCAAGCCCGCGCTGTACATGAGCATGGAGGCGTCCGATCCGATGGTCGCGACGCTCGACCAGGGCACCTTTGCGCCGGCGACCGGAGAGCTGCCGGTCGGCCGCGACGACGGCGCCTTCAGCGGGATCGAGCGGCTGTTCGTCATGGCCAATGGGCCGACGGGTCGTTTGAACCCGCAGCGTCAGGGTCTGAACAGCGCCCTAAAGGACAAGCTCCCGCCGCTCAACCTCGTCGGCGGCCTGCCGACCGTGGCGCTCGACTACAGCCCGATGTGGGATCTCAACCTCGGGTTCTGGACGAAGAAGGCAATCAGCAAGGGCTATCGCTCGCGCATGATCGACGAGTTCCAGCTCCTGAGCTTCGTCGTGGGCGGCCACATCACCGGCCCGAACGGCAAGCGGTTCGGCTCTACCGGCATCGTGGTCAACTGCCCGATCGTCGCTCGCCTGCTCTAGGGGGCAGCGGCCCGAACCGAGAGAGGGGCGGCTGGCCGCCCCTCTCTCGTTCTGTCATGTGAACAAACCTGGACAGCCGCTGGATCGAGCCTTCGCTCGCCGCCGGAACGATGTCCTCGTTCAAACACAACTCGAGGGGGTAATTCGATGCATCGATTCGGAAAGCGCACTCACCGCCTGCTGGGCGCCGCGCTCGCGACCGCATTCCTCGCGTCGCTCGGCGTGATCGCAACTGCCGGCGCCGCACGGGACGGCACTCTCAAGAGCGGCGCTGTGTACGCGATGACCAACGACGCCGCGGGCAACGAGGTGCTGGCCTACGACCGGGCTCCTGACGGCAGCCTCTCACTGCAGGGCACATATCCGACCGGGGGAGAAGGCACGAGCATGATCCGCCTGTCCTCACAAGGCCCGGTCGTGCTGAGCAAGGACGGACGGCATCTGCTCGTGGCCAACGTGGGAAGCAGTGAGATCTCGGTCTTTGCTGTTCGGCGCGACGGGCTCGAGCTCCGCTCGGTCGTCCCGTCCGGCGGCTTGACGCCCAACAGCATCACGGTCCGCGGCGACGTCGTCTACGTGCTGAACAACGGCGGCATGGGACTCGGCAACATCACCGGCTTCCATCTGACCAACCAGAGCTCGCTCGTCCCGATCGCGAGGTCGACCCGAACACTTAGCGCTCCGGGCAGCGATCCGGCGCAGGTCTCGTTCACGCCGGACGGCGACTCGCTCGTCGTCACCGAGAAGGCGACCAGCAGGATTCTCACCTGGAGACTGACCAAGAGCGACGAGCCTTTCGGACGACAGGTCCACGATTCCGACGGCGTGACGCCGTTCGGATTCGACTTCACGCGCGACGGCACGTTCGTCGTGACCAACGCGGAGGAAGGGGTAGTCGGCAAAGCGACTGCGAGCAGCTACACCCTCGACGGCGGGTTCCGGACGATCAGCGGCTCTGTGCCGGACTTCCGGAGCGAAGTGTGCTGGACCGTAGTCTCGAAGGATCAGCGCTATGCCTACGTGACGAACTTCGGCGACGGGACGATCTCCAGCTACACGATCGCCTCCGACGGCAGCATCACGTTGCTCGAGTCGATCGCCGCGACGACGACCTTCGGAAAGTTGTCGATCCGTGACGCGGACCGGACCAAGAACGGCCGCTACCTGTACGCGATCGACATCACCTCCCAGATGGTGCACGGGTGGGCGATCGAGAAGGACGGCTCCCTCACCTCGATCGGGGAGTTCCCGGGCCTGCCGGAAACCGTCGCCGGTCTTGCCACCTAGGTCCGAAAACGCGATAGCGGGCCGGGGCGCACGCCCCGGCCTGCACCCGCTTGGTCGCCCGATAACGAGCTTGCGTCCGGGTTCGAGTGGGTCGTGATGGGGGATACACAAGGGCACATGGACGAGCCTCGGTTTCGGCTAAGCATGCGCTGGTGGCTCGCGCTCATCTTCGCCGCGATCACAGCGGTGACGGCGGTCGCGGTCGCGGAGCTGCTCGTCTGGCGCGCCGAGCAGGCCTTCCGCGAGCGGTCGGTGCAGAGCGCGCTCAGGTACGTGCGTGCCTCGGCCGATGCCGTGACGACCACACTCGACGAGCACGGGCCGAGCCCGGCCGTCGAGGAGATCGCGCGTCGAAGGCGCCTTTCGGTGTTCCTGTTCGACGGCAGCGGCTCGTCCATCGGGTCGATGAGCTCGAACGGGCGCCAGCTGATGTCGGTGCCCGACGCGACCAGGGCGGTCAGGTCGGCACTCGCTGGCGGACGCTTCGCGCGTTCCTACGACGAAGGCCGAACGAGCGTCGTGGCAGTGCCGCTCCGCTCGTCCAAGGCGAACGTGTTGCTCGCGTTCGGTCCGCAGCCGGGTTACGGGGACACGATGGCGGTCTTCAAGGATCAGGTACGGCTGGCCGTGGTCATCGCGACGGCGATCGGCGCGGCGATCGGCTTCGTCGTCGCCTCCCTGCTCGCCGCGCGGCTCAAGCGCATCGGTGCCATCGCGTCCGCGATCGAGCGGGGCGATTTCGCCGCAGCGCCACTGCGACCGCGCTTGGGTGACGAGATCGGGAGCCTCGCCCAAATGATCGAACGCATGCGGGTTCGCCTGCGCAGCTCGATCGAGCATCTGGACAGCGAGCGTGTCCGCCTCGAGCGACTGCTCGGACGGCTCGATCAGGGCGTGGTTGCGATCGACTCAGACCTGCGCGTCGAGGTCGCGAACACGGCGGCGGCCCGCGTTCTCAACGTCAACTCGCTCGC
>JACDCN010000179.1 GCA_013817555.1 Actinomycetota bacterium | reverse complement strand
CTCGGCCGTGCTGGCGGCGATGGAAGACGCGGGAGTCCGCATCGACACCTACCGAATGGGAGAGATCACCGCCCGCCTCTCCGACCGGGTCGAGGAGCTCGAGGCGCGCGCGTACGAGCTCGCGGGGGAGGAGTTCGTGATCGGATCGCCGCTGCAGCTCGGACGCATCCTCTTCGAGAAGCTCGAGCTGACCCCCGGCCGCAAGGGCAAGACCGGCTATTCGACCGACGGCAAAGTCCTGCGGGCAATCCGAGCGGATCACGAGATCGTCCCGGTGGTCGAGGAGTGGCGTGAGCTGACCAAGCTCGTGAACACGTACCTCGGCCCGCTGCCGACGCTGATCGGCGAGGACGGTCGGCTGCACACGACGATCAACCAGCATGTCGCCGCGACCGGGCGCCTTTCGACCTCGAGCCCTAACCTGCAAGCGATCCCCATCCGCACCGAGCTCGGGCGCGAGATCCGGTCGGCGTTCGTCGCGGAGCCGGGCCATCGGCTTTTGTCCACCGACTACTCGCAGATCGAGCTGCGCATCCTCGCGCATGTGTCGGGCGAGCCGAAGCTTCGCGAGGCTTTTCTCCGGGGCGAGGACATCCACACGGCGACCGCAGCGGAGGTCCTGGGCAGAGATCCGGCGACGCTTACGAAGACCGAGCGGAACGTTGCCAAGATGATCAACTTCGGGATCGTCTACGGGATCTCGGCGTTCGGGCTCTCGGAGAATCTCGACATCTCCAAGGAGCAGGCGCAGACGTACATCGACGCGTACCTCGCGCGCTTCCCGCAGGTGCAGGCGTTCATCGCGCGGACGATCACACAGGCAGGCGAGGACGGGTACGCGACCAGCCTGCTCGGGCGCCGCCGACCGGTTCCCGAGCTCCGCGCCTCCAATCGGCAGACCCGCGGCTTTGGCGAGCGCGTCGCCGTGAACTTCGTCATGCAGGGCTCGAACGCGGACATCATCAAGGTGGCGATGGTCGCGATCCATCGTCGGCTCCGCGAAGAGGGGCGAGGCGCGCGGCTCGTCCTCCAGGTGCACGACGAGCTCCTGCTGGAGGTGCCCGAGACGGAGATCTCGGCAGTGCGTGACCTCGTGCGAGAGGAGATGGTCGGCGCCTACCCGCTCGACCCGCCCCTGGCGGTAGACGTCGGGGTCGGCGACGACTGGGCCGAAGCGAAGTCGTGAGGCCCGCGCCCGAGGCTTGAAAACGGCCTGTCCTGGCTATACTCCGCGATCCGATGGCGAACGACACCGTAGAAAAGCCGACCGCAGTCGAGGAGGGAGTCTGGATCGAGGGCCCCGATGGGGAGCTCGTCCCCGACTACGAATCGTCCTTTCCCGAGATCAACGAGGGTGAGGTCGTGCACGGCACGGTCGTCCGCGTGGACAAGGACGAGGTGCTCGTCGACATCGGCTACAAGTCCGAAGGCGTGATCCCGGTTGCGGAGCTCACGATCCGCCGGTCGGTCAACCCGGCGGACGAGGTGTCGCTCGGCGAGGAGATCGATGCGCTCGTCCTGACCAAGGAAGACGCCGAGGGCCGTCTGATTCTCTCCAAGAAGCGTGCTCGCTTCGAGCTCGCCTGGAAGAAGATCGAGGCTGCGGCCGAGTCCGGAGAAGCCGTCGTCGGGAAGGTCATCGAGGTCGTCAAGGGCGGCCTGATCCTAGACCTCGGCGTGCGTGGCTTCCTCCCTGCGTCGCTCGTCGACATTCGCCGCGTACAGGATCTCGACGAGTTCATGGCTCGCGAGCTGCGCTGCAAGGTCATCGAGCTGAACCGGTCGCGCAACAACGTCGTCCTTTCCCGTCGCGCCATCCTCGAGGACGAGCGAAAGGAGATGCGCCAGGCGATCCTCGACCGCTTGAGCCCCGGAGATGTGATCGAGGGTCAGATCTCGAACATCGTCGACTTCGGAGCGTTCGTGGACCTGGACGGAATGGACGGGCTCATCCACATCTCCGAGCTCTCCTGGAGCCACGTCAATCATCCGTCGGAAGTGCTCGACATCGGGCAGACGGTCGAGGTCAAGGTCCTCGACATCGACCGCGACCGCCAGCGGATCTCGCTCGGGCTGAAGCAGACGCAGAGCGATCCGTGGCAGCAAGTGCTCGACTCGTACCGCGAGGACGACGTGGTCGAGGGCCGCGTGGCGAAGGTCGTCACGTTCGGAGCCTTCGTCGAGATCCTCCCCGGTGTCGAGGGGCTCGTTCACATCTCCGAGCTCGCCGCGCATCACGTCGAGAATCCGCGCGAGGTCGTCGCCCAGGGGCAGGCCGTGAACGTGCGGATTCTCGAGATCGACGGAGACCGCCGCAGGCTCTCCCTCTCCCTGAAGCGCGTCGAGGAAGGCGAGCAGCCGGTCCCGCGCGCAGACGGGGCGGAATCCGTCCACGAGACTCCGAACCTCGTGCTCTCCGAAGAGGCCTTCCCGGCGGGTGGGACGAGCGGGATGGCAGACGAGGGCGGCGATGCGGCCCTGCCCGAGAGCGACGCACGGATCGAGGACGCTGGGATCGAGATCGAGTCCGACGCAGCCTCCGAGCCTGAACACGAGATCGAGACTGAGACAGATGCCGAGCCCGAGATCGGGAGCGAGCCCGAAGTCGACGCCGAGCCAGAGATCGAGGCCGAGATCGAGCCCGAGGCGTCCGCGGCGCCGGTTGAGGAGGTCGAAGCCGCTGGCGAGCCGGTCGCAGCCTCGGACGCCGAGCTCGAGCTTGCCGAACAGCCCGAGCTCGACGAAGCGCCCAGCACCAGTTCTTAACCCCTTGCAGCCTCCGATCGCGGTCGCGATCACCGGCGGTATCGGCGCCGGCAAGAGCTCTGCGCTTCAGAGCTTTCGCCGTCACGGTGCCGCGACCGTTTCGAGCGACGAGATCGTCCACCATCTCCTCGCCACCGACCCAGAAGTCAGGCACGCGCTCGTAGAAGGGCTCGGCGACGAGATCTTGGGCGACGATGGAGCCCCCGATCGCGAGCGCATCGCGGTCCGCGTCTTCAAGGATCGAAACGCGCTCGAGTTCCTGGAAGGGCTCCTACACCCGCTCGTGTCCCGCGAGTACCTCGCGTGGCGGGAGCAGCTCGCCGCCCTGCCGACTCCACCTCGCGTGTGCGTGACAGAGGTTCCACTCCTCTACGAGGTCGGCGCGGAGACCCGGTTCGACAAGGTGGTCGTGATCACCGCGCCCGCGAAGCTCCGCGAGGCACGCCGCGGCGGACGCAAGGACGACCGCGAAGCCAGGCTTCTGCCGGACAAGGAAAAGGCGAAGCGCGGCGACTTCGTCTATGTCAACACCGGCACGCCCGAGGAGCTGGACGCCTGGGTCGCTGGCGTCATGGATACCCTGACTCGGGCCACCTGACGGCCCCACGCCTTGCGATACGTCGTTGTGCTCTCTGTCACAGTTCTCGGCCTGGCCGGAGGGGCCGCATGGGTGGCGAAAGCGGAACCCGACGTCTACCTGCGCGCGCGCTATCCGCTGGAGTTCGAGCACATCCTGCGCGGCCACGCGTCCAACCACGGCCTTGACCCAGCGCTCCTGGCCGCAGTCGTCTACGTCGAGAGCAGGTTCGATCCGGAAGCAGAATCCGCGGCGGGTGCGATCGGGCTGATGCAGTTGCTGCCGGATACCGCGAAGGGGATCGCGCTTCGCACCGGCGGCGAGCAGTTCGTCGTCTCCGATCTGCGCGACCCCGAGATCAACGTCCGCTATGGCGCCTGGTACCTCGACCATCTGTGGAGCCGGTACGAGGACACGAGGCTCGTGCTCGCCGCGTATCACGCCGGCCAGGGGAACGTCGATCGCTGGCGTGCAGACGGAACCGGGATCGCGTTCTCCGAGACCCGCAGCTACGTCGCCGACGTGCTGCGCATCAGGGACGTGTACGCCGACGCGTATCGGTTGGAGCTCGGTCTGTGACGGCCGAGCGAACGAACTCGATCAGGGCATCCACGTTCCGGATCGGCTCCCCGGTTCCCAGCTGAACCGCCACTCCGTTGGCGACGAGGCCGATGAAGCCTGCGATCTGCTCGGGCGGCGCGTCCGTTCGGAAAGCGCCGCGTTCCTGCTCGGCGTGAACGTGCTCGAGAAGGGGGGGCGCGAGCGACTCCTGCGTGCGAACCTCGTAGCGCCGTTTGAACTCCGGGTCGGTGCGGATCTTCCGACCCATCTCCATGCACACGCCGATCCAGTCCGGGTCCTCGTGGACGACCTCCCGTAGCGTCGTCTACCAGCCTTTCTCGACCCAGAGCAACGCGCATGACCTTTCTGGCGCTGCCGTGGTTCGTGCTGGTCACAACGGGCTCGCCGGGCAAGATGAGCCTCGTCCTCCCGCGGAGATCGCGCCCATGGCGATCCTCGGCATCCCGAGCGGCGTGATCGTCCAGCGGATTGGCGCCCGCTCGACGATGCTGCTCTCCGATTTCGCGCGAGCGCCAATCCTCGCCTCGATTCCGCTGCTGCACTCGGCAGGGATGCTCAGCTTCCCGCTCCTGCTCGGGCTCGTCGCCCTGCTCGGCTGCTTCATGCCGCCGTACTACGCGTCACAGCGAACGATCCTGCCCGAGCTCGTCGGGGAGGACGAGCGAATGATGTCGCAGGGAAACAGCCTGATAGAGGGCGGGACTGCGTTCTCGGCGTTGATCGGGCCGGCCCTCGCCGGCCTGCTGATCCCGTTCATCGGCGCCCCGAATGTCCTGTACGTCGACGCGGCGACCTACTTCGTCGCGTTCGTTCTCGTCCTGGCATTCGTGCCGCGGCGTAAGGCGCTCGTCGCCTCGATGCGCCCGAAGGTTCTCTCCGGGGTGCGCTTCCTGCTAGGGGACAAGCCGCTTGTCCCGCTGGCGGCCGTGGTCGTCGCGTTCGGCTTCTTCATGCCGGGGGTATCGGCCGGGCTTCCCGTCTATGCCTTCACGGAGTTCGACGGGAGCGCGCGCATCGCAGGCCTCTTCTATGCCGCTGTGAGCGCCGGCGCTCTCGTGGGAAGCCTGGTG
>JACDCN010000178.1 GCA_013817555.1 Actinomycetota bacterium | reverse complement strand
CCGTTCGCCGTCCGACTGTGACCACGGGAGGGTGCTCGAGGAAGATCACCGTCTCCGGGATCGCGCCTTGCGCGACCGCGCCGGCGAGCGAGCGTTGGAGAGCAAACGCCTCGCCGTAGGGAACGAGGCCGAGACTCATGAGATATGCGCCGCGAGGCATCGCTACGACGGGCGCACGTCGTAGCGCTCTGCCCCGTCGTCGGGCAGCACTTCCCAGGGCGCGAGTGAGCGGACAAAGATGTGCGATGCGATCCGACCCTCGTACGGCGCCTCGAGCGCGCTCAGGCGAACGCTCGTGTGCTCGGACTCCGGCCAGCCGGCGCCGAAGAGGTTCGAGCCGCACTTCGAGCAGAAGGTCTTCACTGACCCCGCCTCGGGTTGGAAGCCTCTGACGAGATCCTCGCCCGCGAGGAGGCGGACGGCCTCGGTGCGCACGCGACCGCTAACCGTGCCGCCGGCGCCGGAGAGCTTCTTGCAGCTCTCGCAGTGGCACGCGGCGACGCGCTCGAACGGTTCGGTCACCTCGAATCGCACACCTCCGCACAGACAGCTTCCGGTCAACTCGGCCACTCCCCTAGCTTAATCGTGCCCACAGCCGACGCAGAAGCGAACCTGCCGACTTCGCACCTCGGAGCTGACGCGGCTGGGGCACGACATGAAGGGGTCTACCCGCGCGACCGGAATCCGCGCTAGCGGATTCCGGTCTGGCGCACAGTGTCTGGCGCACAACTAATACGCAGCCTCGTCCCAGCTCTCGAGGCGCTCGCGGATGTCCCGCAGGAAGCGACCGGCGAGTGCGCCGTCGACGAGACGATGGTCGTAGGTCAGGGTCAGATTCATGATCGGGCGGACCGCGATCACGTCCTGGCCCATCTCGTCCTGGATGACCCAAGGGCGCTTGACGACCGCATACGTTCCGAGGATCCCCGCCTGGGGCTGGCTGATCACCGGGGTTCCGTGGAAGGTGCCGTAGCCGCCGGGGTTCGTGATCGTGAACGTACCCCCCTGCACCTCGTCCGGAAGCAGCTTCTTCGACCGCGCACGCTCCGCGATGTCCGCGACGCCCTTCGCGATCCCGAGCAGGTTGAGCGTCTCCGAGTTCTTCAGCACGGGGACGATCAGGCCCTTCCCGTCCGCCAGCTCCACAGCGAAGCCGAGGTTGATGCTGCTCCGCGTGACGATGCTCTCCCCGCGGAGCTCGCCGTTGATCCATGGGTACTCCTTCAGCGTCTCCACCGCCGCCCGGGCGATGAAGGCGAGATACGTGACGTTCACCCCGTGCGTCCGCTCGTACTCGGGCTTGAGCTTCTTCCGCAGCGCGACGACGCGCGACATGTCGACCTCGATGGCGCTGGTCACATGCGCGGACGTGTCGAGCGAGCGGCGCATGTGGTCCGCGATGCCGCGTCGCATCGCGGTCATCGGCTCGAGCACCTCTCCCGGGCCGAGCTGAGGCTCGGGCGCCGGTTCGGGCTGGGTTGGAGGTCGGGGAGTAGGTGGCTCCGGCATTGGCTCCGGTACGGGGATCGTTTGCGGCTCCGGCGTCTCGTCCGGCGGTCGTGGAACGGGCGCCGGTTCGGGAATCGGCGCAGGCTCCGGGGCGGGCGGCTGCGGTTCGGTGCTCGGCGGTCCCGGCAGGACGGCGGCAGGCGCCGAGGCTCCCGACTCGATGAATGCCAGGATGTCCTTTTTCGTGACGCGTCCACCGGTGCCGGTGCCTGCTACAGCAGTGGTATCGACCCCGTGCTCGGCGGCGATGCGTGCGACAACGGGGGAGACGAATGCTCTTCCGTTCCCGGATGTCTCGGTCTGAGGGGCGGCGACCGGTGCAGGTGCTGCTTCGACGGGTGCGGCAGCGGCGAGCGCCGGTTCGGGAGCGACGGCTGCCGGCTCAACGGAAGCGGGAGCCGGAACAGGCTCCTCGGGAGCGGACGCCGCTGCCTCGCTGCCCGCGGGGCCGATGCGCCCGAGCACGGTGCCGACGTCCACGGTCTGACCTTCCGAAACCAGGATCTCGGCGAGCACGCCCTCGCCGGGGCTCGGCACCTCGGTGTCGACCTTGTCGGTCGAGATCTCCAGCAACAGCTCATCCCGTGCGATCGCCTCGCCCGGCTGCTTGAGCCACTTCGTGATCGTGCCTTCGGAGACGGACACGCCCATCTGCGGCATCACGACCTCGATCTGGGTTCCTGTCGACACGTCTCCTCCTCGTTGGGCGAGCCTAGTGGTCTCTCCGGGAAGTCAGGTGCTGATTGGCCGAGCGAAAACCGAGCAGTGCTAGGACGCAGGGAGCCTCGATATCAATGGATATCGGGGCGACTGAGGACGACGCAATACGAAGCGTTTGCAGCCGGCCGAGCGGCGCCGTATTTCCCGGAGAGACCACTAGTAGGCGGCGAGCTCCTGGAGTGATTTCACGACGTCCTCGACTTGCGGGAGAAACGCCTTCTCCAGCGCAGGCGAGAACGGAACCGGCGTATCCGGGGCGGCGATGCGCACCACGGGCGCGTCGAGATCCTCGAACGCCTCCTCGGCTATCGTCGCCGCGATCTCGGCGCCGAACCCTCCGGTCCGTGTGTCCTCATGGAGGACGAGCACCTTCGAGCAGCGCCTCACGCTCTCGAGCACGCGCGCCTTGTCCCAGGGAATCAGCGTCCGCAGGTCGAGAATCTCGACCTCGAATCCCTCGCCGGCTAGCTGGTCGGCCGCATCGGACGCGGTATGGACCATCGCGCCCCAGGTCACGACCACGGCGTCGTCTCCTTCGCGGTGCACGCGCGCCTGACCGAACGGGATCGTGTAGCGCTCCTCCGGCACTTCGCCCTTGATGCGGCGGTAGAGGTGCTTGTGCTCGAAATAGAGGACCGGGTTCGGATCCTCGATCGAGGTCGCGAGCAGTCCCTTCGCGTCATGCGGCGTCGCCGGACACACGATCTTGAGGCCCGGGATGTGCGCGAACGAGCTCTCCGGGTTCTGGGAATGGAACGGCCCGCCCGAGAACCCGCCGCCCGAAGGGAGGCGGACGACGATCGGCACGGGCGTGCGGCCGCGGAAGAACTGCTTCGCGGCGACGGTGACGAGGTGATCCCACGCGCAGGAGATGAAGTCCGCGAACTGCATCTCGGCGACCGGGCGGAGGCCCATCAACGCCGCGCCGGTTGCGCCGCCGACGATCGCCGTCTCGGAGAGCGGCGCGTCCATCACCCGCCACGGACCGAACTCCTCCTGGAAGCCGAGCGTCACCTTGAACGCGCCTCCGTAGACACCTACGTCCTGGCCGAGCACGAACACACGTTGGTCGCGCCGCATCTCCTGGCGCAGCGCATCCGAGATCGCCTGGATGTACGTCAGCTCCGGCATTGCAGCGCCATCACTTGTGGTGGGGCGTGTCGAGGTCTTCGGCGGAGGCGTAGACGCCCTGCTCGAGCCCGGACGGATCGGGAAGCGGAGACTCCTCCGCGCGCTCGAGCGCATCGTTCAGAAGCCGTTTCACCACGGAGGTGATCTGATCCTCTTCGTCGTCGGTCATGTCTGCGTTCGACCGGAGCCAGGTGCGAAAGCGCTCGATCGGATCCTGCGCAGCCCACTGCTCGAACATCTCCTTCGGCACGTAGAACGCGTCGTCGTGCACCGCATGGCCCTCCATGCGCAGGGTTAGGCACTCGATGAGGGTCGGCCCGCCGCCCTGACGTGCCTTCTCGATGGCCGCCTTCGCCTCCCGGTATACGGCCAGCACATCCGTGCCGTCGACGACGACGCCGTCGAAGCCATACGCGGCGGCGCGATCGGCGACGTGCTCGATCGGGTAGCCGAGGTAGGTCGGAGTGGAGTAGGCCCATTGGTTGTTGTCGCAGATGAACACGACAGGAAGCTGCCGCACGCCGGCCATGTTCATGCTCTCGTGCGCATCCCCGCGCGCGGCCGAGCCTTCGCCGAACCAGCCGAGCGCGACGCGGCGGTCGCCGCGAATCTTGAATGCCAGCGCCATTCCCACTGCGACCGGCAGCATCGCCGGGAGGTGGCTGACCATCGGGTGGAGCCCCAACTCCGGCGCCGCCATATGCACGTTCCCGTCGCGACCGCGCGTCGGCCCTCCCTCGCGACCCATGTACTGCGCGATGATTCGCCAGGGCTCGACGCCACGGGTGATGTGGACTCCCATGTCGCGGTGGAGCGGTGTCCCGACGTCGTTCGGGCCCATCGCCGTGGCGACACCCACGGCCGCGGCCTCGTTCCCGCGTCCCGTGTAGAACGAGCCCGGGATCTTGCCTTGCCGGTAGAGGATGTGCCCACGCTCTTCGATCGCGCGCGTGATCAGCATGTGGCGGTAGATGCCGAGCAGGTCCTCGCGGTCGAGTCCTGCCTCCTTCACCTCCTGGAGCGAGCCTACGGGCTCGGCTTCACGTACGGCCATGCGGTGATCTCCAGTCGTCGGCCCCGGGGTCGCCTTCACTCTAACGAAGGCACCTGCGGCCCCACTCTAGAGTGACCGCTCGTGGCCAAGCCCAAACGCAACTGGATCCAAGAGGAACGCCGGAAGACGCTCGGCGACTGGGTCGCCTTCTGCCTGGGCTGCGGCCACACACAGCGCTACTTCCTCGAAGGCGAGAGCGAGCTGCCTGCCAGTTGTCCCCAATGCGGAGGCGAGCTCCGGCACCGCTGTCCGTCTTGCGCAGCCCCGATCCCGTCGGCCTTCGCGGTCGAGTGCGAGGAGTGCGGAGCGGAAGTTCGTCGGCCCGAGCTCTTCGGGACCTCGATCCGGAAGCCGGGTCGCTAGCTGGACGTACCGACGATCTGCGAGAAGCGGATCACCGTGACGATGTCGTCCTCGCCCACCTCGCGGTTGTAAAGCTGGCCCAGAAAGTGCGCCATCTCCTCGGTGCGTCGGAGCTCGGGGTTGTCGTGCTCGATCTCGCGCGGTGACAGGTCGCGGAGCTGCTTGACCTCGACCTTGTCGATGACGGCGTCGAAGATCTTGTCGCGCTGCCCATAGCGCGCGCCGCAGAGGACGGTAA
>JACDCN010000177.1 GCA_013817555.1 Actinomycetota bacterium | reverse complement strand
GAGACGCTCGAGTACGGCGCTGAGCTCGTCGTCGTCGCAACCGGCTCCCACTGGGCGACCGACGGGCTGAACGGCATCACCTGCAGGCCGATCCCGGGAGCCGACGCGTCGCAGCCGTGGGTGCTCACGCCGGAGCAGGTGATGGTCGAAGCGAAGCGGCCCCCGGGCGAACGTGTGGTCGTCTACGACTGCGACGGCTACTTCATGGGCGCGAGCCTCGCCGAGCTGCTCGCGCTCGAAGGCTACCGGGTGACTCTGGCGACGCCCTACGCCCAGGTAGCGCCTCTCTGCGTCGAGACCCTCGAGGCCGATCCGCTCCTGCGGCGGCTGCACGAGATCGGCGTCTCGATCGCGACGGGCATGACTGTGACGGCGCTCGAGCCGGGCCGGACGCTGGGGCAGGACATGTTCGCCAACCCGGTTACGCTGGAAGCTGACGCGGTCGTGCTCGTCACGCAGCGAGTCTCCGACGACACGCTCTATACCGAGCTGACGGCAGAGTCCCCCGAGTCGCTGAGCACGGCGGGGATCGAGGGCGTCTACCGAATCGGCGACTGCGTCTCGCCGCGGCTGCTCGGCGAGAGCATTTACGACGGGCACCGGCTCGCTCGTGAGATCGACTCCCTCGACCCGAGCGTCCCGCTCGCATATCTGCGGGAGCGCCTGCTCGTCACGGCGGCGGCCACGTCCCTTGCGCCCTGGCGCGAGCGCGCGGACCGCCGATGAGCTGACTCGCGGAAGAGGATTCTCAGACGCGGGCGGCTTCGTACGCCTCGAGCGCGGCCGCGACCGCGACGCGGCGCTCGATCTCCACGCCCGCGGCGGCGAGCCCATCCTCGACGGCGACGAGCGCGGTCGTGAGGTCGAAGATGTCGAACCAGCCGAGGTGGCCGATCCGGAAGACCTTGCCGCTCCACTCGCCCTGGCCGCCGATCAGCTGCACGCCGAGCCGCTCGCACAAGTCGAGCAGGAATACGGAGACGTCGAGCTCGTCCGGGGCGTGCACGGTCGTCACGACGGCAGAGCGGTCCTCGTCGGGCGAGGCCAGCTCGAGCCCCATCGCCTTGATCCCGGCGCGGGTAGCCCGGCCGAGGCGGACATGGCGCTCGAAGGCGGCTTCGAGGCCCTCCCGAAGCAGCAGACCGAGCGCGACGTCGAGCCCGAGCACCTGCGGCACTGCGAGCGTAAAGGACGTGTCGAGCTTGGCCTGGGCCTCGCGAGTGCGCTCCCAATCGAAGTAGAAGCGCGGAGTCGACGTCTCGCGCGCCTTCGCGAGCGCCGCCGGGGACACGGACACAAGCCCCAGCCCGGGCGGGGTCATCAGCGCCTTCTGTGAGCCGCAGACGACGACATCGAGGCCCCACGCGTCAGTCTCGCACTGGACGGCGCCGATGCTCGAAATCGCGTCGACGACAACGAGCGCGCCGGCGTCCTTGGCGGCGGCGGCGAGCGCCTCGACGTCGGAAACGACCCCGGTCGAGGTCTCGGAGTGGACGACGTAGACGACCGCGGCGCCCGCGGCGCGGGCCTGCGCGTCGACAGGGTCGGGTGTCTCGCCCCAGGCGTAGCGGAGGTGGTCGACATCGGCGCCGTAGCGGGTGGCCATGTCCGCCCAGCGCTCGCCGAAACTGCCGCTGGAGACGACGAGAGCGCGTTCGCCGGGCTCGGTGAGGTTCGCGACTGCCGACTCGAACGCGCCCGTCCCCGAGGAGCTGAAGAGGAGCACGTCGTGCTCGGTACGGAAGACCTCCTTCAGCCGGCCGAGCACGCGCTCGTACGGCTGCTTGAAGGCCGGGCCGCGCGGGTGGATCGCCGGGCGCGCCAGCACCTCGAGCACCTCGGGCGGCAGCTGCGTCGGCCCTGGCGTGAAGAGGTAGTGCTTCTCCGGCATCCTGGCTCTGAGCCTAGATGATTGATGCTGCGATCTCGCGCGCTCGGTGCGCGCGCTGGCGTGTCTCGGCCGCTCCCGGCAGGGCTTCCAGGCAGTGACCTGCCTTCCAGCCGTTCCGTCCGCTTCGCGCCGTGAGGCCGCCACCGATGCTGCCGGATCGCGGCGTTGTGCTCGTCGCCGTAGAAATCCGCCTCAGAGCTGCCAGCCCGCGCCCCGAGACAGACGATCTCATGGCATCAATCATCTAGCTGTCCTGCCCGGAGCGGCTGCTCGCAGCACTCGACGCCTGCCTAGTCACGGGCACCGCGACGGGAGGCGCCACGGGTGTGACGATAGCGTCCTGCGAGCGCTCGGCCCGGCTGGGCGGCAGCGCCGCCGCCGGCAGGATCAGGCTCACGACCGGCAGCAGGAAGGCGGTCGGCTCCATGCTCGCGGGCAGCGCATTCGCCGCGGGAGTCCTTGTCGGCACCCAGGAGGCGTGGCTCTACGTCGCCCTGGCGGTTGCGGCCGCGTTCCTCGGAATCGGCGCCTGGCCGATCGTCGTCGACGGCGCGCTGGCGCGCGTGTCGCCGGGGCTGAGCGTGACGGCCTATCCGCCGTGGACGCCCGGTTTCGCCGACAGAGCGCCGTCGTACGAGTTCAAGATCTTCGAATTCGCTACGGGCGCGTTCATCGGCGCCGAGCACCTATTGAGGCCGGACATCTACGCGCATGGCACGCTGCCGTGCCCGCAGCAGCCAGGTGGCGAGTACATCTACAACGGGCGGAACGACCTCTGGTCCTGCCGGCGCATTCGATAGGACGCTCCTCGCAGAGGCAGAGCGACGTTCGCTCGACTCCGAGGCCGGGAAGGCGCCGCAGGTGCACGCGGCGCTTTCCCGCGCCGCGCGTGCGTTTGTTCGCGACCTCGATCGAAAGAACAGGCGCCTGCCGTCGTGCCGGTAAGCTTGGCTGTACGTCTACTGGCTCACTGGGCGTCGCTCGCCCGTTAGGGCGAGCTCATAGACGAGCTGTCCGACGACGAGCGCAGCCACGATCCAGGCGACGACCGCAGTTGGCAGCTCGAGGCTGAACGGGATCAGGATGAGCGCGGCCGCGGCGGTCCCGAGCCGTAGCCACACCTCGATGTCGAAGAGTGTCGGCGGCGTCGCGAGCTGGATGACCGCCATCCCCAGCATCGCGAGCGCCAGGCCGGCGAGCATGATCCAGCCGGTGCCGTCGAAATGCTTGTCCCCGCCGGCAGAGAGGATCGCCAGCTTGACGCCGACCCCTACCGCCGCAAGCCCGGCGACGAGCGGGAAGTGGGCGTAGGTGAAGGTCAAGCCCGCCGCGACACCGCGCGCGACCATCGAGGAGTCGAGAGACTCGAAATAGAGCCACCAGAGCGCCGCGGCGGCGACGAACCCGCCCGCGGCGGCGAGCGCCGAGCCCAGCTCCCAGCTGACGTCGTGGACGCCGAGCACGACAGCCACGACCGACTCGCCGAGCACGATGATCGTCAGCAGTCCGAAGCGCTCCGGTATGTGCCCCGGATGGAGAGGCGTGGCGGACATGAGGCGCCGGGCGAAGAGCGGCGTCGTCAGCTCGAGCGCGAGCGCGATCGCCCAGAGCCACCAGCGCCAGGGCGGCTCGACGAAGAGCGACGCTACCCAGAAGACCACCGCGAGCGAGAACCTGCTCGTAAAGAGCTTCGCCAGCGGCCGCGCGACCTCGACGTGACGGATCACGCGGACGTAGAGCGCGATGATGATCAGGCGCACGGCGAGGTAGGAAGCCGCGAACTGGGCGCCGCCTTCGTCGATGGCGCCATTGGTGGCGACGGCCAGCGCGGCGACGGCGAACATCCCGATTAGGACCGTCAGGCGGTAGACCACGTCATCCGAGTCGAAGCGGTTCGCGTAGTAGGTGAACCCCGCCCAAGCCCACCAGACCGGGACGAAGAGCGCGAGATACTGGAGGAAGCCACCGACGGTCGGGTCGTGGTCGAGGTTCAGTCCGATCGCGATCGCGACCACGAAGACGAGGTCGAAGAAGAGCTCGAGCCAGGTGGCGCGCCGGTCCCGATCGGGCTCGATCCCCCGCAGCCGCGGTGGAACGATGAGCGGACGAGCTGCAAGCGGGTCGCCAGCGAACACTCCACTAGCGTATGGCGCGAGATGGAGGCTGACGCGCTCGAGATCCTGTTCGTGTCCGGTGTCGACGTCGAACGGCTCGGACTCGCCGCCGAAGACGTGCTGAGCGCGGTCGAGGACGCCGTTTGGGCGCAGGGTGAGGGAACGGTCACCCTCGACGAGCGTGTCCAGCACGTGCCGGATCCGTCGTTTCCCGGCCATTTCAACGTGCTACGCGCGACCGTTTGGCCGCTCGAGGCGACCGGCGTCAAGGTGGTCGGCGACTTCGTCGAGAACTACACACGCAGTCTGCCGTCCGAGCTGGCGCTGGTCACGCTGTACGACCCGCGGACCGGAGTTCCGCTCGCGATCCTTGACGGGACCGAGATCACCGAGCGGAGGACGGGCGCGCTCACCGCGCTCGGGGCCCGTGAGCTTGCGCGACCCGGATCGAAAGTGCTCGCGCACATCGGCGCGCGCGGCACCGCGTTCTCGAACGTGGAGCTCCTCGACCGGCTGTTCGGCTTCGACGAGATCCGCGTCACGAGCCGCCGGCGCGAGTCGCGCGAGGCCTTCGGCGCGCGGCTCGAAGCGACTCTCGGGAAGCCGGTGCGTGTCACCGACTCGATCGAGGAGGCGGTGATCGGCGCCGACATCGTCGTCGAGGCGACACGCCTCGCCGAGCCGGAGCCGATCCTCCGAACTGGCTGGCTCGACTCGTGCAACCTGCTCATCCCGTACGGGACGAAGAGCGCGCTCGAGCTCGACGTCCTCGAGGGGATGGACAAGGTGGTCGTGGACGACTGGGCGCAGTGCCGGCGCGACGACGAGTTCGGAGCCCTGCGGCCGCACGTTCGCGCCGGCCTCTTGACCGAGGAGTCGCTGCATGCCGAGCTGGGGCAAGTCCTCATCGGCGCCAAACCAGGGCGTGAACGGGACGACGAGCGGATTCTCTTCTGGCACCGGGGCCTGGGAACGAGCGATGTCGCGCTCGCCCACATGCTCTGGCGGCGAGCCGTCGAGCAGGGTGTCGGCACGCGGGTGCGTTACCG
>JACDCN010000176.1 GCA_013817555.1 Actinomycetota bacterium | reverse complement strand
GACCCGAAGACCGCCGAGCGGATCGAGCATCTCTCACGCGCACTCGTCAAAAAGCTCCTGCACGAACCCACACTGCGACTGCGGGAGCGCGCCGGTGGCGGCGAGACCGACGAGGCCGCCACCGCGATCCGCGCGCTGTTCGGGCTCTCCACGCCGCGCGATCCGTGAGGCCTGACGCCGCGGCGCCCCCTCCAGATGCTTGATCGGGAATTCACGGCGGGCCGGAGGACAGCCACGACACGGCGCCGGTTCGCCCCACTCCCTCGCCGTCCAGGCTTACCAGCCTGCACGACGAGTGAGTGCGTCGCCCTGCTTGGTCGTGACGGCCCCCGACTGCGCGTCAATTCCCGATCAAGCATCTAGCCGCAGTGGTGCTCGGCACGCGGGCTTCGGCGCTCGCACGGGCGCAGACCGAGCGCGTCGCGGTATTGCTCTCAGAAGCGTGGCCCGAGATCGCTTGCCGGGCAAAACCGATTGGCACGCGCGGCGATCGGACCCAGGCGAGCGGCATGCCGCTTCCCACGATCGGCGGCAAGGGCCTCTTCACGGCAGAGCTCGAGCGGGCCCTGCGCGTAGGCACGATCGACCTGGCCGTCCATTCCCTGAAAGACCTGCCAACCGAGGAGACGCCCGGCATCGTGCTCGGCGCGGTGTGCCTGCGGGAGGACGTCAGGGACTGCGTCGTCGCGCGGGACGGGAAGAGACTGCTCGAGCTCCCGCCGGGGGCAGTCGTCGGGACGAGCAGCCTGCGTCGTGCCGCGCAGCTCCAGGCTTTGCGCCAGGATCTCGATGTCCGCTCGATCCGAGGGAACGTGGACACGCGGGTCCGCAAGGTGCAAGACGGGGAGTTCGACGCCGTGGTGCTCGCTGCAGCGGGCATCCTTCGGCTCGGGCTCGAGGACGCGGTAACCGAGTGGTTGGAGGCCGACACGATGCTCTCCGCGCCGGGGCAGGGCGCCCTCGGAGTGCAGTGCCGCGCGGGTGACGAGCGCATCCTCTCGCTCCTGGCCGCGATCGACGATCCTGGAGCTCGCGCGGAGACGACGGCTGAGCGCGTGTTCCTCCGGACCCTCGGCGCCGGCTGCACCGCACCGGTCGGCGCCCATGCGGTCGTTGTTGACTCGGAACCAACTGACACAGTGTCACAAGGTCGGGTTCGGTTGAATGCGCTGGTCGCCAGCCCGGATGGCGGACAGGTGGTTCGGGTCGCGGGTGAGGGTGAGCCCGAGGAGGTGGGGGAGCGTCTGGCCCGCGAAGCGCTCGCCGCGGGTGCGGGCGACATCCTCGGAGCGATCCGGGGAGCGCAGCCGCTTCGCGACCGGCGGATCGTCCTCACGCGCCCACGCGAGCAGGCCGGCCCACTCGCCGATGCGCTCGAGCGCTTCGGCGCGACGGTCGTCGCGCTGCCGCTCGTCGAGATCGCGCCGATCGAGGACGCAAGCGCTCTCGACGCCGCACTTGCGCGCCTCGAGAGCTACGACTGGGTGGTGTTCACGAGCGCGAACGGTGTTGCGGGCGTGCGCGAGCGGCTCGCCGGCAAGCTCCTGCCTGAGGGAACGCGCGTTGCGGCGGTCGGTCCTGCAACCGCAGAGGCCGTCCGGACGCTCGGCCTCGAAGCGGCGTTCGTCCCCGATCGCTTCGCGGCAGAGGAGATCGCTGCCGGCCTCGGACCTGTCCAGGGGGTGCGCATCCTGCTTCCGCAGGCTGACATCGCGTCGCCGAACCTGGCCGACGAGCTTCGCTCGCGAGGCGCGGTCGTGGATGCGGTTGCGGCCTACCGGACGATTGCCGTCGACCCATCTCGAGACGACGTGGTCGAGCTCGAGCGCGGTGTCGACGCGATCGTCCTCGCTAGCGGCTCCGCCGCCCGCAGCCTCGGGGCGTCGCGCGTCGGGAAAGTCGCCGAGGGCGCTGTCGTCGTCTGCATCGGCCCGAAGACGGCCCAGGCCGCGCGGGAGGTAGGGTTGCCCGTCGGCCTCGTCGCCGACGAGGCGACCGCCGAGGGCATTATTGACGCTCTCACATCTCACTTCTTGAAGAGCCCAAGCGTGGGGAGCCCATGACGGAGTTCGCAGAGACAAGTCCACTCGACGCCCTTCGGCTTGATCCTGGAGCGCATCGGCCTCGCAGGCTGCGCCGGACGCAGGCGCTTCGAGATCTCGTCCGGGAGACGACGCTCGCGCCCGACGACCTCGTCTATCCCTTCTTCGTCGTTCCCGGCGAGGGCATGCGGAAGCCGGTGCCCTCGATGCCGGGGATCGACCAGCTCTCGGTCGACGGTCTCGGCCGGGAAGCTGCTGAGCTTTCGGCGCTCGGCATCAAGGCGGTGCTGCTCTTTGGGATTCCGAGTTCGAAGGATGCGATGGGGCTCGAGAGCTTCGCGGACGACGGCGTCGTCCAGCAGGCGATCGGCGCGCTGAAGGACTCGAGCCCGGAGCTCGTCGTGGCGACCGATGTGTGCCTGTGCGAGTACACCGACCACGGCCACTGCGGCCTGCTCGATGCGGACGGCTATCTCCTGAACGACGAGACGCTCGAGCTGCTCGCCCGCATTGCCGTCTCGCACGGGGAGGCCGGAGCCGACATCGTCGCGCCGAGCGGGATGATCGACGGCATGGTCGGCGCGATCCGGACGACACTCGATGGGGCGGGGCTGGAACGCGTCGCGGTGCTCTCGTACGCGGTCAAGTACGCATCTGCCTTCTACGCTCCGTTTCGCGACGCGGCGGAGGGCGCGCCGGCGTTCGGAGACCGCAGGACGCACCAGATGGATCCCGCGAACGCGCGCGAGGCGCTGCGTGAGGCGGCGCTCGACGTCGAGCAGGGAGCCGACGGGCTGGTGGTGAAGCCCGCGCTCGGGTATCTCGACGTCGTTCGTGCCGTGCACGAGCGCTTCCCCGAGCTTCCGCTCGCCGCCTACAACGTGAGCGGGGAGTACGCGATGGTGAAGGCCGCAGCGGCGAACGGGTGGCTCGACGAGCGCGCGGTCGCGCTCGAGATCCTCACGGGCATTCGCCGTGCCGGAGCGGATCTCGTCGTCACGTACCACGCGAAGGACGCGGCTCGTTGGATCCAGTGAGGAGCTTGTCTCAGGATGATCGCCCGTCGCGAGGCGGATGATGGACGGCGCGAGGCAAGGACGCAGGGAGTCGCCCATATCAGTTGATATGGGCGCGACCGAGGACGCGGCATCGCGACGTCCAGCGCCGCATCGCGACATGGCCGTTCATCCTGAGGCGAGCTCAAAGGCGCGGGCCCGGGTCGATGACCGGGCCGAGGAGATCTCGGAGGAGGTCGACGTCGCGGAACACGGGCGGACCGCCGACGGGGAGACGACGTCGCTCGACCGGAGGCTCTTCATGCAGCTTCAGGCCTTCGGGAGCGCCCGCGACACAGCCTCGTTGGTGTCCTCGCTCGAGTCGGCGGACATCGAGGGGGTTCTCTACGAGGACGTCAACGACCCGACCGGGGTGGCCCTGCTCACCCTGAGCGAGAAGCCGGATGCGTTCGTGTCGGATCTCCGGACGTTCCTGCAGGCGGCTCCGTTCGCGGAGCTCGAACCCAAGCCCGAGCTGACGATGCTCGGGAGGACCTACGCGATCGGGCACGAGCAGGACCTCGACGAGACCCTCGTGGAGCGTCCTCGCCGCCGTGTGCTCGATCCCGAGCTTCGCTGGGCGATCTGGTATCCGCTCCGCCGCGCCGGCTCCTTCGAGCAGCTCTCGCGGAAGGACCAGAACGCGATCCTCATGGAGCACGGAGGCGTGGGGATGGCCTTCGGCCGGGCGGGTCTCGGATACGACATCCGGCTCGCATGCCACGGACTGGACAAGCTCGACAACGACTTCGTCGTCGGGCTCCTCGGCCCCGAGCTGCACCCGCTCTCGATCATCGTCCAGCGAATGCGGAAGACGCGGCAGACCTCGCTCCACCTCGAGCGGCTGGGCCCGTTCTTCGTCGGCAGGGCGGCGTGGCAGAGCAGTTCCAGGTAACTGAGACGCCCTCGGAGGTGGACACCGAGCCGACGTCGCCGTTCCTCCGCGCCTGTCGCGGGCTTCCCGCCGAGCGCACCCCAGTCTGGCTGCTCCGTCAGGCAGGGCGGTACATGCCGGAGTACCGGGCACTGCGCGCGCAGCACTCGATGCTCGAAGTGATCCGAACGCCCGAGCTCGCGGCGCAGGTGACGCTCATGCCGGTGGACGCGTTCGGCGTCGACGCGGCGATCGTCTTCTCGGACATCCTGCCACCGCTCGTGGGCATGGGTCTCGAGCTGGACTTCGTCAAGGGCGACGGGCCGAAGATCGGGAACCCGATCGCGAGCCCCCGCGACGTCGACCTGCTCGGCACGCCGCCTGCGGAGGAGACGATGTCAGGGACCCTCGGCGCGATCATGCTCGTTCGCCGAGAGCTCGAGTCGCGCGACGTTCCGGTGATCGGATTCGCAGGCGCTCCCTTCACGCTGGCGAGCTACGCGATCGAAGGCGGGACGTCGAAGGACTTCTCGAAGACGAAGGCGTTCATGCTCTCCGAGCCCGCCGCGTGGAAACGCCTGCTGACCAAGCTCGCGACCGTGCAGGCCGACTACCTGCTGGCCCAGGCGCGCGCGGGCGCGCAGGCACTGCAGGTGTTCGACTCCTGGGCGGGGCGGGCGCTCGGGCGCGAGGACTACCTCCGCTACGTCGCGCCGGTGAACCGGGATCTGTACGCAGCTGTCGCTCGCGCGGGTGTCCCCGTCATCAACTTCTCGCTCGGAGTGAACGCGTATCTCGTGGAGGCGGCCGCCTGCGGCGGCGACGTCATCGGGCTCGACTGGCAGCTCCCGCTCGACGAGGCGTGGGCGCAGCTGGGCCATGAGCGGCCGGTGCAGGGCAACCTCGATCCCGCCTCGCTGCTCGCGCCATGGCGTGAACTCCGGGCGCGCGTCGACGACGTCCTCCAGCGCGCCGCCGGCCGTCCCGGACACGTCTTCAACGTGGGGCACGGCCTCGTCCCGCAGACGCCGGTCGACAACGTGCGCCGTCTCGTGGAGCGCGTGCAGGAGCGGACCTCGAGGTGACCAC